>CAZPXE010000005.1:0-28773 GCA_964590545.1 uncultured Rhodobacterales bacterium
CTTTCTGGAACGGAGATACGTGTCCCCGACGGAGTTGGCGGGGCAGGGGGTTCGATCCCGGATATCCGCCACCAAGGCGCGCGCGCGCCGGTTCGCCAGACGCTCACCCGTGCCGGGTTAAACAGACCAAAGACCAGCGCATCAGATGGGCCGCGCCTGCCATTGAATGTGAACGTCATAGCAACAGATTCGATTTTCGTCAGAGGGCGCGGGCTGGATGCTGAGTTTGGCGGCGAGCTGCAACTTGGCGGGACTGTCGCGAACCCAGAGCCAGTCGGGCGCTTCGACTTGCGGCGCGGACGGTTGTCACTTCTTGGGCAGCGTCTGGACCTAACGGAAGGCGCCATTACGCTGGTCGGCTCTTTGATCCCACGTTTGCTGATCGTGGCGGCTTCGCAAACCGATGATGTGACTGCGCAGATCCGCCTCGAAGGCCCTGCCGACGCTCCGGATTTGACCCTGACCTCGCTTCCCGAATTGCCCCAAGACGAAATCATCGCTCGGCTGCTGTTCGGAAAAAGCGTCGCGAGTTTGTCGGCGTTTCAGGTGGCGCGGCTAATCTCATCCCTCGCCACCCTTTCATCCAACCGCCCGGGGTTTTTGGAAAATACCCGTATGCTGTTTGGTGTGGATGACCTCGATATTCGAACGGACGAGGCAACCGGCCAAACGCAGCTCGCGATCGGGAACTACATCACCGAGAACGTCTATTCAGAGGTTGAATTGGGCGGAAATGGCACGTCGCAAATCAACTTGAACCTCGACCTGAATGCAAACACGCGGTTGCGTGGTTCCGTGAATGCGCAAGGCGAAACTGGGATCGGGATTTTCTGGGAAAAGGACTACTGAATTGCTGGCGGGCCTGCACCATGTCGCCGTGATCGCCTCAGACTATGCCCTGTCCAAGGCATTTTACACCGACGTTCTAGGGCTTGAGGTGATCGCCGAGACCTATCGCACGGAACGCGACAGTTGGAAACTTGACCTGCGTATTCCCGGCGGTGGGCAGATTGAACTGTTTTCTTTCCCAACTCCGCCCAAGCGCGTCTCCCGCCCCGAAGCGGCGGGTTTGCGCCATCTGGCATTTCGCGTCACCGATATCGACGCAGCCATAGAACGGATTGAAAGGCTTGGCATCGCGGTTGAACCCGTGCGTGTGGATGAGCTGACAGGCGCACGATTTACCTTCTTTGCGGACCCGGATGACTTGCCGATTGAACTTTACGAGGCGTGACGCCTTGTCTTGACCAATCCCCGCGCGCAGCACATCCTGCGTAACATGAAAATCGCATACACCATCGCGCCGGGTCGCGGCGATACGGACCTGCTGTTGCAGAAAACCAGCGCCGCTTTGGCGGAACAGGGTGTGCAGGTTTGCGGTACGGTGCAGATCAACACCGAGCTGACCTGTGATGGGCCTTGTGATATGGATGTGCAGTGCCTGCCCGACGGGCCAACAATCCGCATTTCGCAATCGCTTGGAAAGCACGCGCGCGGCTGTCGGTTGAACCCAGATGCGTTGGAGCAAGCCGTGGGCTGGGTCGAAACGCGTTTGCAGCAAGGTGGCATCGATCTGCTGGTGGTGAACAAGTTTGGCAAGCATGAGGCCGACGGGCGCGGGTTCCGCGAAGCGATTGGCCTCGCGATGGCTGCCGATGTGCCGGTTTTGGTCGGTTTGAACGGGCTGAACGAACCAAAGTTTCAGGATTTCGTCGGCGGTTTCGCCGCCCGCCTCGACCCAGACCCGCAGACGCTTCTTGACTGGGCGCGGGCCGCGTCTGGGTCTGGTGCGGAAGCGGCGGAATAGGCTCTAATGGCCCCTTTAGGCTCTGTTCTTGAGGCGATTGGACAGACCCCTCTTGTTCGGCTGGAGCGGCTTGTGGCGCATTATGAGTGCGAAGGAACGATCCTTGCCAAGCTCGACCATCTGAACCCCGGGTTTTCCAAGAAAGATCGCGCTGCGCTGGGCGTAATCGAAGCGGCACAGGCAGATGGCAGCCTATCACCCGGTCAAACGGTCGTGGAACTTACCAGCGGCAATATGGGCACGGGGCTTGCGATTGTTTGCGCGATTAAGGGCTATCCCTTCGTCGCGGTCATGTCCAAAGGCAACTCGCCAGAGCGGGCGCGCATGATGGCGGCGCTGGGCGCTGAGGTCGTGCTGGTTGACCAACTGCCCGGCAGCCAACCGGGCGAGGTTTCAGGTGCCGATCTGGCCGAAGTGGACAAGATGGCCGCGCGGCTGACAGTGGAGCGATCCGCGTTTCGCGCCGATCAATTCCAGCGCGCAGGTAATCCCGCCGCGCATGAACAGACCACCGGGCCGGAACTTTGGACGCAATCCGGCGGCGCGATTGACGCGTTTTGCGACTTTGTCGGCTCTGGTGGTACGCTGGTCGGCACGGCGCGGTATCTGCGCGCAAACAAAGCAGCGATCAAGTGTTACCCTATTGAGCCAACCGGAGCGGCCGTTTTGGCCGGGCAAGGCGCGCCGCAGCCGGACCACCCGATCCAAGGGGGCGGCTACGCGATGGATGACCTGACATTTCTGCGCGGCGAGACTTGGGACGGTTATCTGCAAGTCGATGGTGAGACGGCCCGGCAAACCGCCCGTGATCTTGCCCGGCTGGAAGGCATCTTTGCGGGGTTTTCCGCCGGGGCGAATGTCGCCGGGGCTTTGGAACTTCTGCGTGGTTCGCATCGCGGGCAAACAGTCGCGATAATCATCTGTGACAGTGGTCTGAAATACCTGTCGACGAACTTGTTTGGCGGATAAGAGCCCCTGTTAGGGCCTATTTCTTTTCGATCGCGTCCACCGGGCCACCCTGCTCGGCCCATGTCGAAAACCCTTCTTTCAAATGCGCAGCGTCGAAACCCATATCCTGCAACGTGGCCACGGTCAGCGCGGACCGCCAACCGGAGGCGCAGTGGAACACGTATTGCTTTCCTTCCTGACCGAACACTTCTTTGAAATAAGGGCTGTCCGGATCGACCCAAAATTCGATCATGCCGCGCGGCGCATGGACTGAGCCGGGGATAGCCCCGCTGCGCTGTCGCTCGCGAATGTCGCGGATGTCGACGACGACGAGATCGGGATCACCCAGCCGTGCGATGAGGTCTGCGGTCTCGATCTCTTCGATCCGCGACCTCGCTGCGGCAACCATCTGCGCTGCGCTCGTTTTCAGTTTCGTCATATGCTGTGCCTCCCTATTCAATACCAACCCTGACATGCCGCTGGGCCGCCTGCAATGATGACCCCTGCGTGGAATTTGACTGGCAATCGCGGCGTGGATCATGCCAACTCTGCACACCACCACAAATGATAAGGGATGCCCGATGACAGATACGCCAATCGCCTTGATCACAGGAGGCGCGCAAGGCATCGGTTTGGCTTGCGCTGAAGCTCTTGTCGAGGAGGGTCACAAGGTCATTTTAGCTGATCTGAAAGACACTGTTTTGACAGAAGCAAATCGCTTGGGCGGTGCCGGATACCTGTGCGATTTCGGTGACCCTGCCGCGATCTTGGCTCTGTTCGACCAGATTGAAGCCGAGCATGGCCCGGTGGCCACACTGGTCAACAATGCGGGAATGGCCCTGCCGGGGGAATTCTTGGATTACGATCTTGATGATTTCGATGCGGTTTTGTCGGTTAATCTGCGTGGTGTGTTCGTCTCGACCCAGCGCGCAGCGCGGACGATGGTTGCGCAAGGGATCAAAGGTGCGATCGTCAACATGTCGTCGATCAATGCGCAACTGGCGATCCCGGCGATCCCGGCCTATTGCGCGTCGAAAGGCGGGGTGATGCAACTGACCAAAGTGGCGGCGTTGGCGCTTGCCAAGAACGGTATTCGCGTGAACGCAGTGGGCCCCGGGTCCATCGATACGGCGATGATGGCCGGAGTGAATTCCAGCCCCGAAGCGTTCAAAACCGCGATGTCACGCACGCCTCTTGGTCGCCCCGGCACGGCGGAGGAAATCGCCAATGTCGTGGCCTTCCTTTGCTCGGCCAAAGCCAGCTACATCACGGGTGAGACGATTTATGTCGACGGCGGGCGTCTGCCTTTGAACTATACCTGCTAACTGGCGAGGCATGCCACTACGTTGCGGTGTGCCTTGATTCGACCAGTTCGGGATGCGCCGTTACGAACCTCTCGAAATATTCTGCGAAAGTGCCGACCAGCGGAGGGAGCTTTTCGTAAGGCGGATAAAACAGCGTCAACCATAACGAGGGCAGAGACCAATCGGGGCAGACCTGCACAACATCTCCGGCCTGTCGCCCGGCGCTGGTGATGAAATCCGGCAGAACGCAAACCCCCTCGCCGCGCACCGCCAAGGCATACAAGAAATCGCCGTTGTTTGAGGTGATTTCGGTACTTGCGCGTAGGGTTTTCACTGTACCGGACTGCGAAAACTCCCACGTCTCCGCGCTTGCGGAATGACTGTAGGACATACAGGTATAGGCGCGCAGATCGTCCGGGTGTTGCGGCAGCGTGCCGCCGTCGAACAGGCTGGGGGCTGCGATGGCACGGCACGGCACTCCGCACAGTTTCTGCCAGATGGTCGATTTGTCCGAGGGCGGGCCGGAGACACGCACGGCGAGGTCGCAATTGTCTTCGATGACGTCCAGAAGCGTATCGGTGAAGTTCAGATCGACCTGAATTTCTGGATACTCCGCGCGAAAGCCCGCGATAATCCGCGGCAAAAGCTGGACGCCGAGAGACACAGGCGCTGTCAGCCGCAGCCGTCCCACGTCGGGCCGCGCGGCGCGCAGTAGCTCGCGCGTGACCTCGTCGAACCCGTTCACCAGAGGGCTATAGCGCGACACAACCATCGCACCCGCGCTTGTCAGCGCCACTTGCCGCGTTGTCCGAACCAGAAGCTGCGTACCAAGATCCGCCTCCAACTGCGCGACGATGCGCGTGACCGAAGCCGGGGCAAGCCCCAACTCACGCGCGGCTTGTGAGAAGCTGCTGGCCTTGGCGACGGCCAGAAAGACGCGGATCGGTTTGATGTCAGATAGCATGGCCTTTAATTATTCCGCTTTCGTCAACAAACAAGCGATGAATCGGTCTGTTAACTTTATCAATCCAAGCCGTATCTTCGGAGCAAGAGCATAAAACAGCCAGCGGAGCGATCCCATGATCACAGATATCAAAGGTCTGCATCACGTCACCTCGATGGCGGGCGATGCCAATGACAACAACACCTTCTTCACGAATACACTCGGCCTGCGCAGGGTTAAGAAGACGGTCAATTTCGACGCGCCAGAGGTGTATCACCTGTATTACGGCGACGCGTTGGGCACGCCCGGTTCCGTCATGACCTACTTCCCCTTTGGCCAGATGCCGCGCGGGCGGCGCGGTGTGGGCGAAGTAGGGATCACCGAGTTTGCGATTCCAACTGGGAGTCTGCCCTTTTGGACGGAGCATCTGACCACCTTCGGTGTGACCGGCCTCGGTGAAAGCTCCACTTTCGGGGAAAAGCGCCTTGCCTTTGACGGGCCGGATGGTGACGCGTTTGCGCTTGTCGAAAGCGAAGATCGCGGCCGCACGGCGTGGACCGGCAATGGCGTCTCGGCGCAGGCGGGTATCTTTGGCTTCCGGGGTGCGCGGTTCACGCTGCAAGACGTGGCGGCGACGGGCGAATTGCTAAGTTACATGGGCTATCAGAAGGCTGAAACCGATGGAGATGTGACCCGTTTCATCGTTGAAGGCGGCAACGCTGCTGACACCATTGATCTGGAACAGGTCAGCGGCCCGGCAGCAGGGCAGGGCGCAGGCTCGGTCCACCATATCGCCTTTGCCGTTGACGACCGTGCGGCGCAGCTTCGGGTGCGCGAAGCTTTGATGCAGACCGGCTATCAGGTTACGCCGGTGATTGACCGGGACTATTTCTGGGCGATCTACTTCCGCACGCCGGGCGGTATCTTGTTTGAGATTGCCACCAACGAGCCGGGTTTTGACCGGGACGAGGACACGGCGCATCTGGGCGAAGCTCTGAAACTGCCAACGCGGTATGAGCCGATGCGCGACAAGATCGAAGGATCGCTTCCGCCGATTTTCGGATAGCCAAGGGTTTTGCGGCGTTGAAAACGTGAAACAGAAGCGGTGACATGTTGCTTTGTCCCGACCGAAACAAGGCCGCCGGTTTGTAGCTGGAACCGGCGGCCTTTTGAAGCGGACGGGCTTTCGTAGAAGCAAACACCTGCCGCGCTTCTCAGGGCGTGCCCCCGCGCACCCTGAAAGTGAGCCGAAGATCAGGTCCGGGTCGTCCGGCCCAAGGCATTTCCTGTGCGCTGCAGTATACAACCCAAAGATACAACGCGAAGACGTTGCGTAGGGTCAACTTGCAGCGGCAAACCTATGTTGCACCGTCAGATATGGGTCAAACGAGCCACGAGATTTCCTGCCACGAATTGTCTCGGGTCAGCCTTTGCCCTTCCATGGCACCAGAAGGCGTTCGCACCAGCGCATCAGCATATCGATGCCAAAGCCGATAATTCCGATCAGGATGATGCCCATGATAACGATGTCGGTGTTCTGGAACTTCGATGCCACCATGATCATCATGCCAGCCCCTTGGTTGGCCGCCACCAATTCCGCCGCCACAACTGTGCCCCAGCAAACCCCCATAGCAACACGTGCAGCGGTGAAGATTTCGGGCAAAGAGTTTGGAACGATCACGTGGCGCATGATCTGCCATTTGGACGCGCCCAGTGAGTATGCGGCGTGTACCTTTGAGATGCTGACCCCCGACACCCCGGCCCGCGCGCCAATCGCCATGATCCACAGCGCCGCTAGGAATAGCAGAATGATCTTTCCTTCCTCACCAATCCCGGCCCAGATGATGATCAGCGGGATCAAGGCAAGAGGCGGCACTGGGCGCATGAATTCCACAATCGGGTCAAACCAGCCACGGAACCAGTTGCTCAGCCCCATCGCGTAGCCCAGTGGAATACCAACCAACGCGCCCAGCAGGAAACCGACGACAACGCGGAACAGCGAGAAGCCCAGATGCTCCCACAGAGTGAAGTTGCGGAAGCCTTCTTGGGCAATGGAGGCAACACGACCAGCAACAGCCTCTGGAGGTGGCAGCCAAATCGCTTCCATCTGCCAGCCTTTGTTAGGCGTGATGTTTGGTGTGCCCTTCTGGGAGAGCGTGACGGTGCCGAACCCAACATCAACCGACCCGCCGGGGGCAATGGGTTCGCCATTGATCGCGACAACGGCAGCGCCTTCTTTCTTGGTGAACTCGTCATTGCTGTCGACACGCAGCAAGCCAGACCGCCACATCCCAATCGCAACGCTGTCATCCTTGGCCCAATCAGAGCCGCCGCTGACTTCCGGGGCGTCGGGCTTTTCGTCTGTCGGGTGGACCAGCACTGTTACGGTCGCACTGGCCGTCTGCCCGTCTGCCTGTGAGGTATACTCAAACGTCCCGGTCCCTTGGAACGGTCCCGGCGCGTGCAGGAAGCCGGGAAGCATGCTGGACCCGGTGAACATCCCCCAAAGAACGAACAGCGAAAGCACGGAGATGATCGACGCTGTGCGATCAGATACAACCGCGCTTTCATCGCCAAACGTTACCGTCTTGAGTGAGCCATAATCTTGCTGCACCGCCCGGCGCGTTTTGATCTGCTTCACTATGAAAAATGCGGCGACGAAGATGGCCAGATAAATCAGAAACGGGATCATGCGTTCGCTCCTTCGGTCCGGCCCATAATTTCTTCTTCCATGTCCCAGATCATAGCGAGGATTTCATCCCGCCGCTCCCCGAACTCTGGCATCTTTTTGACCTCGCGCAGGTCTTTGCCCACGCCCTCTTCGGCGAAAGGCAGGCGGTATTCCTTGTGGATGCGGCCCGGGCGCGGAGCCATAACAAGCAGCCGCTCGCCCAGCAGCAACGCCTCTTCGACCGAGTGGGTGATGAGGATGATCGTCTTGCCAGTCTCTTTCCACAGCTTGAGCACAAGGCTCTGCATTTTCTCGCGGGTCAACGCATCCAGCGCGCCCAGCGGTTCGTCCATCAGGATCACATCGGGCTCGTTGGCCAGACAGCGGGCCAAGGCCACGCGCTGCTGCATACCGCCTGACAGCTCATACACTGCCTTTTCTTTGAAGTCCTGAAGGCCGACAACATCCAGCAGGTGATCTACGATTCCCCGTTTCTCGGCAGAGGGCATGCCCTTCATCGACGGACCAAAGCCCACATTCTCACGCACGCTCATCCATTCGAACAGCGCGCCTTGTTGGAACACCATGCCCCGTTCGGCGTCCGGCCCGGTGACCGGATGGTGGTTCAGCTCGATTTTCCCAGACGTCGGCGCGAGGAAACCGGCCACAATGTTCAGCAAAGTTGTCTTGCCGCAGCCTGATGGCCCAAGCACCGACATCAACTCGCCTGCCTTCAGGTCAAGCGAAACGTCCTGCAACGCCTGCACATGGCCGCCATCGGGCAGGTCAAATCGCATGGAAAGGTTTTGGATCGACAATCCGTCCATCAGCGCGCCTCTAATCTTTGGGAAATTGAAAAGGGCCGGGCACATACACACCCGGGCGAAAAAAGGCCCGCGCGTGAACGCGGGCCTTGATGGTTTAGCCGCCCAGCGGGCTGGTGTTCACTGCGCCTTCATAGCTGTCCAGCGACTTGTCGATGGAGCCTGCGCCCACGAACACTTCTGCAACGCCCTTCATGAAGGTCTGTGCGTTGCCGCCCAGCCATGCATCGGAAAGCTGCTCTTCCACTGTCGGGAAGGTAAAGGTGGCCATGGTCGACGCGGTCGCGTCCTCGTCCATACCCGCGTCTTTCGCGATCACCGGCAGCATTTTGGCGTGGTTGGCCTCATCCGCCCACATTGCGTTGGCGTTGGCGGTGACTTCCAGGAACTTGGCCGCCATATCGGGATTCTCGGCAACCCAGCCCGCCGGGCCGGATGTGACGTCAAACACCAGAATACCCAGCTCAGTTTTCTCGTCGCCTGTCAGCAGCACGTTGCCATGCTCCAACGCGCGGCGCAGCGAGCCGCCCCAGCCGCAGAACATGTCGATGGAGCCTTGCGCAATCGCAGCGGCGGCCTCTTCGACGTTCATGTTCACGACGTCCATACCGGTGACGTCCACACCGAAGTGACCCATTTGCTTGAGGAAGCCGTAATGCGCCGCGGTGCCGAGCGGTACGCCAACCTTCTTACCGGCCAATTCGCCCGCGCTGTCTTTGTCGATCTCAAGATCGGCGCGCACAACACAGTTGTCATTGTCCGCATAGGACACTGCGACGTCGAGGATTTGCAGGTCCTGGCCAGCAGATGTAGCAACCACGAAGGGCGGCAGACCTTGGCTGACCGACAATTGCACGTCACCTGACGCCATCGCTGCCGACATGTCTACGCCGGACGAGAACGGCACCCAGTTGACTTTGACGCCCAGCGCCTCGTCATATGTACCTTCCGCCTTCGCAAACTGGAATGGCATCGGCCACTCAAGGAAGTAAGCGACGGTGATTTCGTCTTCGGCCAATGCAGAAGTGGCGGCCATTGCCGTCATTGCTCCGGCGATCATGCCGAGTGTTAGCTTTTTCATTTCGTTCTCCCTGAACTGTCTTGGTCGTCAACGGGCACATGACAGTTTCGCATTATGAAACCCGCATTTCGTATTTCGAGGTTAGTGACGTCTGCGCGCGAACGTCAAATAAATTCTAGAGGGAAACACCGCTTGAGTGCAATAAATTGGCAAAGCGCCTGTCGCGCGACCGGTATCTGTGAAGATTTAGGCCGCCCGTTAGGTCAATAAAACGTCCTGCTTGGGAGCAACTCCTCCGATCAGATCGGTCACACGCGCGGACGCAGCTTTCAGATCTTCGCTCCAACCCAGAATTTCCTCGA
This sequence comes from uncultured Rhodobacterales bacterium, assembly GCA_964590545.1. GTDB lineage: Bacteria > Pseudomonadota > Alphaproteobacteria > Rhodobacterales > Rhodobacteraceae > Aliishimia. Next base: position 9,881 of record CAZPXE010000005.1, read on the forward strand.
AAGCGTGGTGCGGGTGTACAGTCCACATGTTCAGAACTGCGATAACATCACCTAAGTAATTGAAAATAGGCGATGAAATTCCGTGGAAATGGTCGTATTCTTCGCGCTCGTTCGTCCCGAAACCATTCTCTCGAACGAATTGCAACGCCTCTTTGAAGTCAGTGAGGCTGGTGATTGTCCGGTCGGTGTATTGCTTGAACTCATACCCAGCCAGCATCGATTCAAGCGTCGTATCAGGCAGGTAGGCCAGCAATGCCTTCCCAGAGGCCGAGCAATGGATCGGATCGCGCGTGCCGGGCCGTTGAACCCCGCCCATCGCGCGGCGAGATTCGAGGATGCGTAGATAACTCACCTCAAGCCCGCTCGGCACACCAATCGTGACATTGGCATCGTAGCGCGCATGAAGCTGCACCATCTCATCCAGTGCGATTTGTTGAATGTCGTAGCCATGATAGGCGTGCCGCACGAGGTCATAGGCACGATTGCCCAGAAAGTAAGTCTTTTGCTGTGCGTCATGCCGCACCATGCCTTCTTCGACCCCAATCGCGAGCAAGCGGTGGATGGTACTCTTGTTCAGACCGGTCCGTTCTACGATCTCTGAGAACGTCAGCGGTGCCTGTGCGGAACTGACGACGTCCAGAACTGTGAGAAACTTCTGGATGATCGAACTGGACATGAACCGTATTTCGCCTCGTTGCTGGTACTTCTTGTGTACGTTGAGTAGAGCAACGATTTCCGAGAATTGAAACAAAAATTTTATATTCCAAAACCTCAGGCTGGCCGGGAACGCATCCGCGATGCGGATTGTGACGGTGTGGCGTGATTGTGCACAAGCGATAGCTTGCACAGCCAAACCGGCACGAACATGCCGACAGTTTTGCTCTATTTTGAGGCATTTGCCTTTTTTGCTGAATGCGTCGCATTGCTAAACTAAAGCGAAGTCTGTATCGCAGCGGCGCAAAACTGAACAACTTGGATATGCCGTATCGGCGACATCACATAAGGTATTAAAATGAAAACAGCTCTCGTTCTTGGTGCCGGTGGATTTATTGGCGGACACCTGGTGAAGCGTCTGAAGCGCGAAGGCTTCTGGGTGCGTGGAGTGGATTTGAAATTCAACGAACATGCAGACACTGAAGCCGATGATTTTGTGATCGGTGATCTGCGTGAACAGGACGTGGTGCGTTCGATTGTCGACCGCCGCTTTGATGAGGTGTACCAGCTTGCCGCTGATATGGGCGGCGCGGGCTATATCTTTACCGGCGAGAATGACGCCGACATCATGCACAACTCTGCCACGATCAATCTGAACGTGCTTGACGCTTGCCATAAGCGCAACATCAAGCGGGTGTTCTATAGTTCATCCGCCTGCATGTACCCCGAACATAACCAGCTTGATCCCGATAACCCGAACTGCGCCGAAGACAGTGCCTATCCGGCCAACCCTGACAGCGAGTATGGCTGGGAAAAGCTGTTCTCGGAACGGCTGTATCTGGCCTATAACCGCAACTTCGGCATGGAAAACCGTGTGGCGCGCTATCACAACATCTTCGGTCCGGATGGCACTTGGGAAGGCGGCAAGGAAAAAGCGCCCGCAGCGATGTGCCGGAAAGTGGCTGCGACGCCCGATGGGGGTGAGATTGAGGTCTGGGGTGATGGTCTGCAAACCCGCTCCTTCCTCTATGTCGATGAATGTGTCGAAGGCACCACCCGCCTGCTGCGCTCAAACTTTGAAGGCCCGGTGAATATCGGATCGGAAGAGATGATCGCGATCAACGATCTGGCAAAAATGGTCATTGAACTGTCCGGCAAGAACATCTCGATCAAGAACATCCCCGGCCCCGAGGGTGTGCGCGGCCGCAATTCGGACAACCGGCTGATCATGGAAAAGCTGGGCTGGGCGCCAGAGCAACCGCTGCGCACGGGCATGGATATGACTTATTCTTGGATCTCCGGCGAGTTGGCCCGGCGGCACAACGTCCACTAAGCGAAGTTTGGGCAGGTCGCGCTTGCGCGGCCCCCAAATACCGAAGGGCGGCACCATGCATATTGCGATCCACGATTTCGCCGGGCATCCGTTTCAGGCGGAATTGTCTCGTGCGCTTGCCGCGCGCGGGCATCGCGTCACCCATATCTGGTTTGCAGCTGACACCGGACCCAAGGGCCAGATGCAGGTGGTTGAAGGTGACGCCTCGACGCTGGCGTTTTTACCGTTTGGTGCGGACATTCCCTATTCCAAAACCAATTTCCGCCAACGCCGCGCGGGCGACATTGCCTATGGCCGCGCACTTGGGGATTGGATCGCTGCGGAAAAACCGGATGTCGTCATCTCCGGCAACACACCAACCGAAGCACAAGAGGGGCTGGTAGCTGGCTGCCTGAAAGTCGGCGTGCCTTTCATCTATTGGTGTCAGGATTTCTACTCCATTGCGGCCTCCCGCCTGCTTGAGAAGAAGTTACCTGTCGCCGGTCACCTGATCGGTGCTTACTATCGGTTCCTCGAACGCCGACAGATGCGGCGCGCGGCCCATGTGCTGCATATCACCGAAAGTTTCCGTGATCAGACGGATGCTTGGGGCATTCCTTCGGAACTGGTTACCGTGATTCCCAATTGGGGCGCGATTGATGAAATCGACGTGCTGGATCGTGATACGGCTTGGGCGGCAGAAAACGCGCTCGCGCCCGGAATGCGTTTTGTTTACTCTGGGACGCTGGCCCTCAAGCACAACCCGGAATTGCTTGCTGCGTTGGCGCAGGAACTCGGCGACGATGATCAATTGGTGCTGGTCTCTGCCGGAGTTGGTGCCGATCAGCTCGTCGAGCAGGCGAAAAGCGGCGGGCTTGCACGACTAAAGCCCCTACCGTTGCAGCCGTTTGATGTTTTTGATCAAGTGCTTGCGTCGGGTGACGTACTTCTTGCAGTTATTGAGCGAGAAGCCGGAACTTTTTCGGTGCCTTCAAAGGTCCTATCATATTTGTGCGCGGGTCGGCCCATCGTGCTGGCCGCGCCACATGACAACTTGGCCGCCCGTATGATCGTTGAAATTGGTGCGGGTAAAGTGGTCGAACCGGAAGATGTTGAGGGTTTTGTCTCTGCTGCTCTGAGCTATCAATCCGAGCCTGCGCTCGCCGCACAGGCTGGCGCCGCCGGGCGCGCTTATGCTGAAGAAAACTTCAAGATCGACAACGTCGCCGACCGGTTTGAGCGGCTGTTTGAAACGGTGCGAACCTAATCCTTCGTTCGGGCCGGTTCGCGAATGACTAGACAATTAGCTCATGCAGCAAAGTCACAAACCCGCCTTTGACGTCAGCGCGCCATGCGCCCTTTAGCATGAAAAGATGGTGTTTCCAGCGCAGGAAACGCGATCAAAGCGGCAGTCAGTCCTGCTGGCGTCGACACGCGTAGCACGCGCCAGTTCATGATTTGCGGCCGCTTCCAAGCGTACAGCGTCGCTCTGTAGTGATCGGTATCAGGAACAACTATTTTCTGGTGAACCTAAACCAAAATCCCTGTCTTGCTTTGTCGCATCGCTAAAGTTTCAAACTCATTCAGGCGGCTGATGATTTCGCTGATTGATTGGCTGTGACATCGAACTGGCTTGTCAGACTGCCCAATACTTGCGCCGAGTTTCTCAGGCTTGTGCAAGCCGCAGACGTTTCTTCGAACATCGCAGCATTTTGCTGCGTCGTGGCATCCAGTTTGGCGACCTTTTTGTTCAATTCGGAGATCGTGCTTGTCTGCTCTTGCGCGCCTTTCGAGATTTTCCCGGTTTTCCGACTAATGTCCAGAACAGCAGAGAGCACTGAGCCTAGCGAAGTGACAGTTTCGTCGATTTTATTGGAGCCGACATCGACCTGATGACCGGACCGTTCGATCAGCTCCCGAATGTTTGTCGCGCTTTCCGACGATCTTTGGGCGAGCCCTCGCACTTCTGATGCAACAACCGCAAAACCTCGTCCCGCGTCTCCTGCCCGTGCCGCTTCCACACCGGCGTTGAGCGCCAAGAGGTTGGTTTGAAATGCGATATTGTCGATGACTTTGACGATCTGAGAAATTTCCTCGGCTTCTCGCTGAATGTTCTCCATCGCTTGTGATGTCTCGGACACAACGGTCTCGCTGGTCTTTGCGCTTTGCTGTGCAGACTGAGCGCTGGCATCGGCTTCTTTAACAGAGCTTTCAGTGCTCATCACCACATGCGTCAACCCTTCCAGTGAACTGGAGCTCTCCTGAAGCATCTGCGCTTGCAACTCAGTGCGTTTTGCCAAATCCGCCGTGGCAGACGCAATTTCAACGACCTGACTTCGCATATCTTCCGATTGAACGGCCACCTCACTTACAGCTGAATCCAATGCGGATACCGCATCATTGAAAGCGACAACCACGTCATTATACGCATCTGGCAAGTCATTCTTGAGTCGAGTTGTCAAATCGCCGTCTTTCAAACTGTGCATTGCGTCGCGGATTGCTTCCACCACGCGCGCCTGTTCTGCAGCGTTTTCTTTGGCGGCTTGTCTTGATGCATCTTGCGCAGCGCGCCGCTCCTTTTCAGCGTCTGATCTCAATTCGTCTGCAGCGCGCGCCTCTTTCAAAAGCGCCTCAGCGCGTTCAGTTGCCTCTTTTGCAGCACGTTCAGTGGCTTGAGCACGTTTTTTGGCGTCTTCGGATTCCTTCAATGCAGTTTCGGACTTCGCAACAGTCGCATGCAAGTTTTCCGTTTGCAGGAGTGTATTCTTGTCCAGGTGTTTGAGCATCAGAACTGTCGTGCACAAAATGCCAGTTTCGATCAAAAGGATGACCGCGTGCATCACTGTGCGCAAAAGGTTCTCGGACAACTCCCCTGTGGGGTACACCAAGGATGGCATGACGAAGGACAAGGAAAGATGGTGTAACGCTGTGATGGCTGTCGCCACAAGAATGGCCGGCACACTACGAAGGAGAATAAGGCAGGCCAGCAGTGCAAAGAACAACATATGGGTGTCGGGTTGCCAGCTATGCCCCTCAAAACCGGCGGTAAATGCGATCGCTTGGCCCATCAAAGCTGTTGCTGCTCCAACAGGGCGGACGACGTCACCAGCTTTGAAAAGAACACACCCGAAAAACAGGAAACCCATGGAAATGGCCAGCGGAATGACAATTTGTTCATTCACGAAATAGGAGGGGACCAGGACCGCTATCGCTATGATGCAAGACAGCGTCAAGATTGCCTTGGTGGGCTCCAGTTTCAGGTCGTTCAGCATCGTTTTTTCACCCTTTACGGCTTTACTCCGCAGAGTTCAGCCAGTCTGCCTGTTGGCAGTATCCAGTAGCCGGAATTCACTAATCGAGCATGAAGATCAGGTGGAATCTCGAGCATGATCGCGAGCGGTGCGCGATAGGGCCCAATTTCCCGTACGCCCGGCAAAATCGACGCTGTTCTTACATGTTTGGGTAGACCCAAAAGGAGGTAGATATCGGCCGCATCTGGCTTGGATGCGTTACCGACTGCAAAGGCCAGTGGCCCTGCCAAAGTAGCGAAAAGCAGCACAGCGGCTATTATCAGTGCCCGCTGAAATTTGACTGGTAGCAGTGTCACAGAATGACGTCGGATGCGTCAAAATCAGCAATATTGAAGTTGTCGATGTAAAGTACGTCGCCTTGCGCGAACTTGATGCGCGTATCCGCTCCATCGCCTCTTGAGACCGCCAATGGAGCAACTTGCGTGTCAAAGTCGGTGAAACCGAACAGGGAAAGGTCCAACCTGTCGATCCCATTCTCGAAGTCTTTGATGCGGTCAAAGCCACCATAACCGTCACTGCTTAATCCGAAGACGAAAACGTCCTCGTGCCCGTCGAAAACCCCTTCTCCGTTTCCGCCGGTTAAGACGTCATTGCCTTGCCCGCCATGGAGATGGTCCTTGCCGGTGCCGCCTAGCAGGTAGTCTCTGCCAGTACCGCCGAACAACGTATCGTTTCCATCGTCGCCATAGACTCTGTCAGAGCCAGCTTCGCCCGCAAGCATGTCGTTCTTGCTGCGCCCCCGAAGAATATCGTCACCATCCCCGCCCTTCAGGCGATTGGCTTGGTTGTTTCCGCTCAGGCGATCGCTGAAAGCGCTTCCAATCACGTCTTCGATCAACATCAGATTGTCATCGCCCTCCGCCGAGTATGCCATGCCAAGATTCAGATAGACCTCAACCGAAGCAGACGCGTTTGCATAGGTCGCAGTGTCTTTGCCTGTTCCGCCATTCAAATAGTCGCGGCCTGCGCCACCCTCCAAAAGGTCGTCGCCATTACCGGCAAAAACGACGTCAATGCCCGCATGAGCGCGCAACGTGTCGTTGCCATCGCCCCCGCTCAGCGTGTCGCTGCCGCCCGCGCCAATAAGAAAGTTAGTTTGGGAGTTTCCCGAAAGGGTCGCGCCTTGAGCGAAATCAAAGAATTCGCCCACGCTCATCTCAACATCAGTGAAGCGCAGCCGCTCGATCGAGATCATCGTGTCTTGCTGGTTATCACCCCCAAGAATAAAATCATCCACCGAGCCAGAAGTCACGAAATAGTCCCGGCTTAGACCATCGACGAACGCCGTATCTGTGCCAAGACCGCCATCGACTATGTCATAGCCATCACCGCCGTCGAGCAGGTCGTCGTCTTCGAACCCTTCCAGCACGTCATTGCCGAAGCTGCCATAAAGCTCATCATCGCCCAGCCCGCCATGCATGTAGTCGGACCCTTGCCCGCCATAGAGCCGGTCATTGCCCCAATTCCCAAAAATCTGGTCATCGCCGAACTGGCCATACAGAACATCGTCGTGGTCCCCGCCAAATAGCTCGTCGATCCCAGCGCCCCCGGTCAGGGTGTCATCGCCATATCCGCCAAAAATCCGGTCATCATTGCCGCCGCCAAACAGCAGATCGTTTCCTGCTTGCCCAAACAGGTGATCTTTTCCAAGCCCGCCCGAAATGCGGTTATCTCCGGCATTTCCGGTCAGGCTTACATCACCATTGCCATCAATGGCGTGCAGGTTCTCAAGATCGTCGGGCAGGGTGTAGTGGGTGCCAATATAGACCGTGTCGATGCCGCCTGCGTCGGTCACATCCACCGGGGTCGTGTTGAAGTAATAGCTGGTGTCGCCTGCGGACCCTTCAGCTCCCTCTTCGGGTAGGATCATTAGATCAGCGCCAATCTCATCCTCTGCCACAGCGCGCAGTTGGGCGACGATCTCCGGCAGATCTGTGGCCAGATTATCCTCATTCATAATGTCGGAGGTGATGTCGAAAAGCTCTTCTTCGCCGTTCTCATAGAGGGTGTAGCGGTAAGTGTCGGAGCGTACCGACAGCGAGGCATGCATCCACGTCACGGCATAGCTTTGGCCCGCACTGGCAGTGCCGTTGACATAATCCACCAGCGACGGTTGCATGGCATCGGTGGTGGGGACATCCAGCAAATCCAGGACGGTCGCCGTCACGGACGACAGGTTCACCGGCGCATCCACGACCTGTGCCGCAGTGCCCGGCGCTGAAATCGCCAAAGGTGCGCGCGCGGCTTGTTCATAGGTGGTGAATTTATGCCAATGCTGCGCGTCGCCAAGGTGATAGCCATGGTCTGACATCACAACGGTCACCGTATCATCCGCATGACCCGAGGCTTGCAGCGCCGATAACATCTCGCCCAGCTTGGTGTCGGCATAGGAAATGCTGGCCAGATAATGTCGCACCATGTCTTCCCATAGCCCGCCCTCGACGACGTCGCTGTGAAAACCACTGGTGACTGCGGACATAAACTCCGCCCGATCGGTATCATCCACGAAGTCGGGAAGCGGGATATCCACGTCTGCATACAGGTCAAGATATTCTTGCGGTATGATCCAATCGACATGCGGGCGGTAAAGGCCAGCGAACACGGCGAACGGGGCATCCCCGTCATAGGTTTCAAGGAAATCCTCAACATTGTGGGTCAGCGTGTCATCGCTGAGTTGCCGCGTCGTCGTGCCGTAGGCGACACCGCGAATTTCGACAAAATCAGGTGCGCCAGCGTTGCGAAGACCGCTAGAGCCGAGCATTTCGCTCGCGACTTCAGGCTGCTGTTCGGGATGCAGAGTGTGATAGACCTTGCCCCCAATCGCTGTGTGGAACCCTGCGCCCTTCAAAATGCCGGGCAAGGTCTCGGTTGCAAGATCAACGTGATGGGACAGTGTTTGCGAATTGTTGATGATCCCGGTGTCCCAAGGACGCTGCCCGGTCAGAATCGATGCGCGGGACGGGTTGCACAGCGCCACATCAGAAAACGCCGAGTCGAAATGAGTGTTTTCGGCAAAGAACGCGTCAAGGTTGGGCGTTATGGCAACATCTTGGTAAAGAGGCCACGCCGACAAGGACATCAAGTCGTCGATTGTAATGAAAAGCAAATTGGACATAGAAACCTCTTGGTCTATGGCCAAAAGCTACGCCGCATGCATTGAAGCACCCTTAAACTGTACAGCGTTTCACCACTACATGAGTTCAAAAATAGCTAAGATTTTGTGAAACCTTGCATAGATTGCGCCATCAAAAGGTAAATTGCTCCACAACAATCACCTGCTAAACGGCTGAAAAAAGGAGTTATTACTCAGAAAAACCACCGTTAGTATGCGAGAAATTATCGTTCTTGCACATCTGTAGTAGTAATTTATTTACTTGTTTATGGCGCAGATGCTTGCGTCTTACATTCGGAGCGACAGGCCGCTCACAAAACTATACGGCGACGATTCGAAATACAGGCTGACGCCGTCGCCAAGCAGCGAACTAAAGTTAAAACAACTTAGGGGCAGCAATGCAGAACCTGCTATTTGTGACGATTGACGATTACCTCGCGCTGTCTGCCTGGCCGATCTATGACGACATAGTCATCACGCCTAACATGGATGCGCTTCAGGCGCGGTCCGCAAATTTCACGCAAGCCTATGCGGATGTCGCAGTGTGCAATCCCTCACGCGCCGCATTGCTGACAGGTCAAACCCCTTGGGACACGGGCGTATTTAACAATACGCAAGAGTTGAGCGCGCAAATAGACCTGAATGCACAGACGCTGCCCGGCATGTTGCAAAGCGCTGGGATGTATACAGCCATCGGCGGGAAGGTGTTCCACAATTTCCGGGGGGACGATCAGGCGATTGTGTCTGACGAAGTTCTCGATTCCACCGGGCTGCGAAACTCAAACAGCGCCGAGTTTGAGCAGATTCAGCATGTCGCCTATGGCGGGACAACGCGCGTCTTGGGCGATGATACTCTGTCCGATAGCGTGACCGACTTTCTGAATGATTACTCGGCCGAGACGCCTTTTGCCCTGTTTGCCGGGATCTATCGCCCGCATGTCGATTGGATTATCCCGCAAGAGTACATTGATATGTATGACGGGATCGACATCCCGCTGCCAGACTTCGTCGATACATCAGAGCGGGCAGCATTCGAAAACCGACTGCGTTTTTCCTTCCACGAGGATGTCTTGGAAGCAAATGCGTGGCACGATCTGGTGAAACATTACCTGGCAAGCATGACCTATGCTGACGCAAAGCTGGGTGAGATGTTGGCGGCCCTGGAAAACTCAGGCAATGCTGATGATACGGTCGTTGTTGTGATGTCAGACCATGGCTATCACCTTGGCGATGCAGGGCTTTGGCACAAGTTCACGACTTATGAACAATCCACCCGCGTCCCCTTGGTCATCGATGTGCCAGGCGAAGCGGCGCAAGACATTGATGTTCCGGTCAACCTGTCCAACGTCGCGGCAACGGTGCTGGACCTTCTTGAGATGGCACCGACCGGGAACATGCAGCCCTCGCTCGCCCCGTATCTGAATGGTGCAGAACCGACCGGGAATGAATTTGCTGTCACGTGGTCAGGTGCGTCTGTCTCGGTTCGGTCTGAACATTATCGTTACACGCGTTATGAGCTTGGCGATGATGAACTCTATGACATGCGCACGGATGTCTTTTCACAAGACAATCTGATCGACGAGCTGCCCGCCATCGCCGCAGCCCACCGCGACATGGCGGATGCTGCTGTCCCGGGTGATTTGTTTATTCGCCCGGACGGCCCGGTGACGGGCAGCGCTGGCAACAGCTTCTACATTTTTGGTCCGACTTCAGTCGAGATCACCGACGAAGGTGGCATTGATACCGTCATGGTGGCCGCCGACTACACGCTGCCGGATGATCTGGAAAATCTTGATGGCCGCCTGACGACGACGGGTCTGACCTTGCGCGGCAACGCGCGCGATAACCGCGTGGCAGGTACATCTCGCGCGGACGAGTTGTTTGGCCTTGCTGGTGCGGACCGCATCATCGCCAATTCCGGGGATGACGTGGCCCATGGCGGTGACGGAGACGATTTCATATCCGGCGTAAACGGCAATGACCGCTTGCTTGGAAACAACGGCAATGACCGCCTGGAAGGGGATGCAGGAAACGACAATCTGCAAGGCGGCGATGGCGAAGATTACCTTGATGGCGGGTCTGGCGATGACCAACTGACCGGCGGGCGCGGCGACGACATTCTGGATGGCGGGGCAAACATCGACATTCTGGATGGCGGCTCTGGTGCAGACCGTTTGATCGGTGGGCAAGGTGCAGACACGATCTTCGGTGGTCTGGGTCTGGATACCGCCGTGTTTGGCGGCAACCGCGCCGACTACGTCTTGACTGCGGGCGGTGTGCGCAGCTTCGAGATTTCGGGCCGGGATGGTCCGGATCGATTGGTCTCGGTCGAACGGCTTGAGTTTGACGATGGCCTTATGACGGTTGAGGAGTTCTTCAATCCCGGCGGTGTGGTCACATTCATCCCTAAAGGACTTTTGTTACAGGGCAGTACCTCAGGCGGTCAGATTGAAGCCGGGAACGGCGATGATGTCATCGAAGCCAGCTCAGGCGCTGATACGGTTAACCTTCGCGCAGGCGCAGATCAGCTGATTGGCGCGGCGGAGGATCATTTTGGCGACACGATCAATGACTTTTCGACCGACGATAAGATTGTCTTTGAAAATCTGATCTTTGCGCGTTCCCAGCTTAGCCTTGATTCCGGCACTGGTGCGTTGCGGATCGACACGGATAATGACGGTACTGCCGATGGCGTCATTCAATTGAATGGCGATTTTTCCGGCGGCGAGTTCGTTGCGGTTTCTTTGCGTGGGGATACGACGGTGTCGTTCAACCCCTACCTGCCCACTTTGACTGAGGACAAAGCGCTTAAGTCATCGCAAGTGAACGGCATTGCGAATGAAGCTTTCCTTGAAGGCGATGGCGAAACCGATTTTGTTCTGAATGTCCGCAATATGGGTGCGGCTGACTATAAGAACACAATCGGCGTGTACGAGATCGACAGCGAAGGCACGATGCTCGACGCCCGTATTCTTGTGACCAATGTGCAGGGGGCTGATCTTGAGCCTGTTCTGATCAAAGGCATCAATGCCGGGCACAAACTCGGATTTTTTGTCGTGCAAAACGGTGCCAAATGGGCCGGTGGTCTGAGCGAGGATGATGAGTTTGAGTTCAAGGACCTCGCTGGCAACACAGCCAATATGGATGATGGGCGCAATACAAAGCTCCACGTCAATGACGTTGCGCAGAATTTGACGATCTTCCACAGTTTCGCGGATTATCTGAACTCCGATGGTCTGGAACATGCCGTGTCCGGTATCGAAGAGGGTGGAACCGCTTTGACCATTGGGTTCGAGGACCTGGTTGGCGGCGGTGACCGCGACTATCAGGATGTCGTGTTTACGATCGAACGGATTGAGATCGACACTTTCATCTTCTGATTGCTTCCGTATCCTTAGGTTGTGCGGCTCGCCTGTCCGACCCCGCGCAGTCGCAAGGATGCCATTCATGCAAACCGATGCCGACCTTCAGGAACTGTTCGATGACGCGACGCTGCGTGCCGAACGGCTCGTGGCACAGCTACGCTTTGTCATCTCTAGCGCGCTTGCTTCCATTTTTGTGGTTTTGCTGACACTGGAACCGATCCCGCTGACGGACACGCTTCGTTGGCAGTTGATCTACGCCGTGGCGACGATGGCAAGCTACTTCCTGTTGGGCGCGCTGTCATATTGGCTTTTGGCAAAAGGGCGCTTTCGGCTGTGGATGGTATGGCCCTCGGCGCTCGGTGATTGTGTGTTCATCCTCGTCAGCGCCTGGCTGAGTGTCGTGAATACCGGGGTCGAAGGCGCTCTGTATTCTATCATGCCAACACTCTGGTTGGTGCCCATTGTGCTGGCCTGTGGTGTGTTGCGCTTCAACCCGTGGCTACAGGCGGTGATGGGCGCGGTTCTGGTGCTTGGGCTGGGCGCGATCATGATGACGGAACCGCGACTGGGCGAACCGGCGAAACAAGCGGCCTATGATTTCTTCTTTGGATTTCCGCCCAATGTCATGCGGCTGGTAATGATCGGGTTGGCTGTAATGGTGATGATCGTCGCCACCTTGCGCATCCGGCGCCTGTTGTTGACCGCGCTGGCGGACGCACGGGCAAAGGGTAACCTCACCCGCTACCTGCCAGCACAAATCGCAGAGCGTTTGGCCGGCGGTCGATTGGGCGAATTGCGCCGGGGCCAACGGGTACAGATGGCAATCCTGTTCGCTGATATGCGCGGCTTCACGTCCATGGCGGAGGACATGCCGCCGGAGGATCTCACGTCCTTCATCTCGGAGTTTCGGGTGCAAATCATGGCGGCGGTCGCGGGTACTGACGGCGTGATCGACAAGTTCATGGGCGACGGGGTGATGATCGTGTTTCCCAACGCGGCGGACTCTGCGCTTACATGTGCTCGTGCCCTGCAGACACGCATTGCCGCATGGTCCGAAACGCAATCCGTCTGCGTTCGTATCGGTGTTGGCGTGCATTTCGGCGAGGTGGTGGCCGGGGTCGTAGGCGATGAAACCCGGCTGGAGTATTCGGTGTTCGGAGATGCTGTGAACGTCGCCTCGCGGATCGAAGCAATGACAAAAACCCTGGACCGTCCCATCCTCGCCAGCGCTGATTTCGCCGCGCAAGTGCCAGAGGCCGGTTGGCAAGACCTTGGCCCGCACCCGCTGCCCGGACGCGCCGAGCCGATTGGTCTGCTGACCCTAACCCCGTAGCGCAGGCAGCCCGATCCCGGTCGCCTCGAACCCGCCATCGGCAGCAAGGACTTGGCCCGTGACAAAACTCGCATCTTCCGAGGCCAGAAAGCAGATCGCGGCGGCGATCTCATCTTCGGAGCCATAGCGGTTCAGCGGCAGGGCGTCATGATAGGCGGCGATGATCTCGGGGCTATGCACCGCCATCGCCAGCTTCGTGCGCACCGGGCCGGGGGCGACGGCGTTGACGCGGATGCCATATTCGCCCAGTTCCACCGCCTGCTGCTGCGTCAGTTGCGCCAGCCCGGCCTTCGAGGTTCCATAGGCCACCCGCAGGGTCGAAGCGCGCAGGCCCGAGATTGACGTGATGTTCACCACCGCCCCCGGCGCGGCTTTCAGCATCGGCGTAAAGGCCTGCACCATCAGAAACGGCGCGTCGAGATTGTTGGACATGACTGCACGCCAACGATCGAAGGTCGTGTCTTCAATTGGCCCAAAATCTGCGATCCCGGCATTGTTCACCAGCACGTTCAGATGCGGCCAATCCTCACCCAACGTCTTACACAGAGCAGCCACCTGCTCCGGGTCTGCAACGTCTGTATCCGCGGTAAGCGCGTCTGGCACATGCTTCGCCGCCGCGCTGAGTTCCGCGCCATCCTTATCAACCATCGCGACGGTATAGCCCATGCTCGCCAGCCGTTTCGACGTTGCCAGCCCAATGCCGCGCGCGGCCCCTGTAACCAGTGCTGTTTTCATGTGATCCCCCTGTTTTGTGCGCAGCCTATGGTGTGGCCGATGCAGGCGCAACGGGACAAAACAAAGCCCCGGCCTTTCGCAAAGCCGGGGCCTCAGCCCGTCTGGCACCCAACTTGGGGGGTAGAGATGTCAGATCCGCAAAAACGGTTGGGCCAATTTCGGTATCAGCCCCTTAAAGGTAAGCGGGGCGTCGGTGACAGCAAGGCAAATGCAATCTTCGTGAATATCCGCAACCGGGGTGTGATGTGTGTCGCTATCGGCAATCTCCACATCGCCGCGCGCGAAATAGTCGTCTTCGTCCTGAAACGCGCCTTGCAGCACCATCGTCATCTCGACACCCTTGTGCCCGTGATCCGGCATCGCCGCCCCGGCAGGGATAAAGAGGAGGCGCGCAGAGGCTTGCGAAGACGTCTTCAGGATCGCCTGCTTAACGCCCATGCCGACTGGCTTCCATTTGATGTCATCCAGATCGCCGCCAATATATTCTTGGAGCGGCGCGGGCAGGATGCTGTCGCGGTTCACCTTTGGCTGCGGCACCTCAATCGGACCGCCAGCAATCAGGGACAGGGTCGCCTCAAGGCTGCCCATATCCATCGCGACTTCATTGGAAAGCTGCTCGTCCAGAACTTCACCGCCCAAGGCCTCGTAGCTGGCCAGTTCAGCCCGGCACTCATCGCAAATCGACAAGTGCGCGGCAACCATCAGGTTGAACGCTTCTGGCAGACTCCCGGCGGCATAGGCCATCAGGATGCCCGGTGTCAGGTGATGCTTAATCGTATCTGTCATGTTTAACGACTTCTACTTCATGGCATGGCGCAAGCGGTCTAGCGCCAAACGTAATCTCGATTTGATCGTGCCCAGGGGCAGACCGGTGGCTGCGGCAATCTCGGAATGGCTGAGGTCTCCGAAATAAGCCTTCTCAACTAGGTCTCGTTGAGCGGGCGGCAACTCTTGCAGGGCCTTACCCAGTAGTTCACTTTCCTGTTGCAAAGCCATCACATCCTCTTGCTCAGGCTCTGCTTCCGGGCCCCAAGTCAATTCCTCGGGCTCGGGGCGTCGTTCTTTGCGCAGGATGTCGATCCTGCGGTTCCGGGCCACGGTGAAAATCCATGTGGCGACCGAAGCCCGCGCGGGATCGAACATATGGGCCTTGAGCCAGACGGTCGCCATGACCTCCTGGGCGCACTCTTCTGCAAGACCCACATCAGCACCGGAGTTAATCAAGAAGCCCTTAACCCTTGGCGCGAAATGGCCAAAAAGCTCGGCAAAGGCTGCCTTATCCTGTGCGTCGCGGATCCGCGCCATGTGGCCGACCCATTGCATCCGTACGCTGTGTACGTTTTTGTCGCTCACTTGCCTTGAACTCGCCTTCTGCTGCTCTTTAACGCCCGCAACGGCTTTGGAAACACGCCATTTTTCGGACGCATCACCAGTTAAGCTGTCTGTGTGAACGGTATCAAGACCCGTGAACATATTGCTGTTACGCAGCGGCTAATCGTTTGGATCACCGAGTTTCATCGATTTCCGCAAAAATTTTGGGCGTCTGGCGAACATTCAGCGCGAGTGCGACGAGGCTGTGTTCTGTTTGAATATGTCCATTTTGATTGACACAATAAAATTGACACTGATTTGCATCCAACTGGCGAGCCGCTGCGTATCGCTTGCAAGACCAACAAAAGGACGACCAGTATGCCATTTGAAGCCCAAGGCGCCATCCCGCGCAAGATTGCCATCATTGGTGGCGGGATCTCAGGGCTAGGAGCCGCGTATCGGCTCTCCACCTCCAACCGAGTGACTTTGTTCGAGGCCGAGCCGCGCCTTGGCGGGCATGCGCGCACCATTGTTGCGGGTAAGCGGGGCGATCAGCCTGTAGATACCGGGTTTCTGGTGTTTAACTACGCGAACTACCCGCTGATGGCGAAACTGTTTGACGAGCTTGATGTGCCGGTGACGCAAAGCAACATGAGCTTCGCGGCCTCAATCGGTGGCGGTTCGTTCGAATATGCGCTGACCTCGCTCGACGCGCTATTCGCGCAGCGGCGCAATCTGGTGAACCCGAAATTCCTGCGCATGGTGCGGGACATTCTCCACTTCAACAAAAACGCCCTGCGCGTTGCGCGCGACAACCCGCGCCTGACGATTGCAGAGTTTCTGTCGAAGATGGGGACGGGCGATTATTTCCGCGACTACTACCTGCTTCCGCTGTCTGGCGCGATCTGGTCGACGCCGATCGAGAAAATCATGGATTTCCCCGCCTACGCGATGATGCAGTTCTTTGAAAACCACGCGCTGCTGCAACATTCGGGCCAGCACCAGTGGTACACGGTGAAAGGCGGCTCGGTCGAATATGTGACCCGGTTGCAAGCGGCGCTACAAGGGCGCGCGGTCGATCTGCGGCTTGGATCGCCCATTCAATCAGTCAAACGTGAAGGCGGCGCGGTCCAGATCAAGGCGCATGGCGCCGATTGGCTCTCGTTTGATGAAGTGATCTTTGCGACCCATTCCGACGACAGCCTTGCGATGCTCGCCGACCCGTCGCAGCAAGAGCAAGCGGCGCTGGGCGCGGTGAAATATCAGCCGAATGAGGTGGTGCTGCATTGTGACGAAGACATCATGCCCAAGCGGCGCAAGGTCTGGTCCAGTTGGAATTACACCGAAGAGGGCGGCGCGCTCGCGGATCAGATTGACCTGACCTATTGGATCAACAAGTTGCAACCCGTGCCGCAGGACGATCCGCATTTCGTGACGCTCAACTCCAAACGGACCATCCGCGAGGAATGTATCTATGACAGCACCGTTCTGCGCCACCCGGTCTATGATCTGGCCGCGCTGGACGCGCAAAGACAGGTGCAGGCGTTCAACGGCATGAACAACACATGGTTCTGCGGCGCGTGGATGCGCAACGGGTTTCACGAGGATGGGCTGGCGACGGCGACCGAGGTGGCCGAAGCGATCCTGACCCGTGCGGCCCCGGCAGCGGTGGCGGCAGAATGATCTCAAGCGTCGATCATATCGAAGGCGTGACCTATCATGGGCGCAAGGGCGATGTGCGCAACGCGTTCCGCTATTCGGTGGATTACGTGTTGTTAGACGCAGAGTCCCAGGTGCAAACGCCGGGCCTGTTCACCCGCAATGGGCGCGGCCTAACGGGGCTGGATGATCGCGACCATGGCGGCGCGCCCGGTGAGGGACGCGGGGCGGTCTGGGTGCGCGAGGTGTTGGAAGCGCATCGCGTGGACGGTGTGAAGCGGATCGAATTGCTTGCTCAGCCCAAAGTGCTCGGCCATGTGTTCAACCCGGTCTCGTTTTGGCTCTGCCGGGACGCGCGCGGCGAGTTGATCGCCGTAATCTCGGAAGTGACCAACACCTATGGCGACCGACATTCCTATCTGTGCCACCACGCCGATCTGCGCCCCATCGCGCCGGAGGATCGGTTGATGGCGCAGAAGCTCATGCATGTCTCGCCCTTTCAGCCCGTTGAGGGCGGGTATGAGTTCCGCTTTGATGTTTCCAAGGAGCGTATCGGCATCTGGATCGACTATTCGCGCGGCCAAGGCGGGCTGATCGCTACGCTGACGGGCAAGCGTGCGCCGATGACAAACCGCTCGATCCTGCGCTATGTGATCCGCCGTCCGTTCGGCGCGCGCCGGGTGCTGGCCCTGATCCATTGGCAGGCGCTGAAGCTGTGGTGGAAGGGCGCAAAATTCCGCTCCCTGCCGCCTGCGCCCGAGCAAGAGTTAACCAAAGGATGGTCACCGAAAGACGCGCAAGCCAAGGTGGCTGCCGAATGAACGCCGCCCCGCAGCGCTTGCCAGCCTACGCGCTGTTTGCGGCCCTGCTCTCGGCGGCGGGGCTGCCTCTCTATATACACGCGCCGAAATTTTACGTGGATGAATATGGCGTTTCGCTTGCCGCGCTGGGCTCGGTGCTGTTTGGTCTGCGGCTGCTGGACGTCGTGCAAGATCCGCTACTGGGGAAACTGAGCGACGCGCTTGCCTCGCGCCGGGGCACGGCGGTGCTGGTAGGCTGCGCTGTTATCGCGCTGGCGATGCTGGGCCTGTTCGCGGTAGAGCCACCTGTTGCGCCGCTGATCTGGTTCGGGCTGATGTTAACGCTGGTCTTTTCGGCCTTTTCGTTCCTGACGATCTGTTTTTATGCCCAAGGCGTTCTGAAAGCGGACGGGCTGCCCGGCGATGGGCACCTGAAACTGGCGCGCTGGCGCGAGACCGGGGCCTTACTTGGCGTCTGTGTCGCTGCGATTGCGCCGGTGATGTTGGGCGCATGGATGGATGTGCCGTTTACGGGGTTTGCCGTTGGGTTCCTTGTGCTGGCGATATGCGCTGCGATTGCGATGCGGCCGGAATGGCGCGCGGGGCATGTCACCAAAGGGACAGGCTTCGGCGCAATCCTTGGTGATCTGCAGGCGCGGCGGCTGCTGCTGATTGCGCTGGTGAACGCGGCCCCGGTCGCGGTCTCGTCCACCCTGTTTCTGTTCTTCGTTGAAACCCGTCTGGCCGCGCCCGGTTGGGAAGGCGCGCTTTTGCTACTGTTTTTCCTCTCCGCCGCGCTATCTGCTCCCGTATGGGGCATGCTGGCGGAGCGGTTCGGGACCAAGCGCGTTCTGCTGGCGGCAATGGTGCTGGCGATTGTCGCCTTTGGTTTTGCGGTCACGCTGGGGCCGGGAGATATCGCGCTGTTCGCGGTGATCTGCATCGCCTCTGGCGCGACGATGGGGGCGGACCTGACATTGCTTCCCGCAGTGTTTGCGCGGCGCATGGCGGTGATCTCTCCGGCCGCGTCCGAGGGCTTTGGCCTTTGGGCCTTTGTGTCGAAATTCACCCTCGCCTTCGCGGCGGTGCTGCTGTTGCCAGCGCTGGAGCGGGCAGGGTTTGAAAGCGGGGCGACAAGCAACCCCGACAGTGCGCTGAGCTTGCTCAGCCTGATGTATGCCGGCGTGCCATGCGCGCTGAAACTGATTGCGATCGGCCTGCTGGCCACAACCGACTTGAAGGAGGGTTGACGATTATGGACACCGTTCTGCTGATCCTACTGGGTGCTGTCTTTGCCTTTG
>CAZPXE010000006.1:0-5804 GCA_964590545.1 uncultured Rhodobacterales bacterium
GGGTATCCGGTGACGGACGACTATAACGGCCGGCAGCAGGAAGGGTTCGGCCCGTTCGAGCAAACGGTTTACAAAGGGCGGCGCTGGTCGGCGGCGAATGCCTATTTGCGCCCTGCGTTGAAGCGCGAGAATTGCGATCTGATCCGGGGATTGGTTGAGCGGGTTGTGATGGAAGACGGCCGTGCGACGGGCGTGGCTTTGGCCGATGGCCGCGTGATCCGTGCGCGGGCGGAGGTGATTTTGGCGGCGAGTTCGATCAACTCGCCCAAGATCCTGATGCTGTCAGGGATCGGCCCCGCAGCGCATCTGTCGCAAATGGGCGTTAAGGTGATTGCGGACCGTCCCGGCGTGGGCGGCAACCTTCAGGATCATCTGGAGATGTATATCCAGATGGCATCACTTCAGCCCGTGACGTTGTTCAAGTATTGGAATTTGCTCGGAAAAGCTGCGATTGGGGCGCAGTGGCTGTTCACCAGGACCGGGCTCGGCGCGACGAATAACTTCGAAAGCTGCGGGTTCATCCGCTCGCGCGCGGGGCTGAGTTATCCGGATATTCAGTTCCATTTCCTGCCGCTTGCGGTGCGCTATGACGGGCAGGCCGCCGCCGAAGGGCATGGGTTTCAGGCGCATGTTGGTCCGATGCGCTCGAAAAGCCGGGGGCGGGTCAGCCTGCGCTCGGGCAATGCGGCGGATGCGCCGGTGATCCGGTTCAACTACATGTCGCACGACGAGGATTGGCAGGAATTCCGCACGGCGATCCGTCTGACCCGAGAGATTTTCGCGCAGGAGGCGTTCAAGCCGTATGTGAAGCACGAAATTCAACCGGGGGCGGCGTTACAGAGCGACGAGGAGCTCGACGGTGCGATCCGGGAACATGCAGAAAGCGCTTATCACCCGTGCGGAACGTGCAAAATGGGCGCGGCGGATGATCCGGATGCGGTTGTTGATCCACAGGGCCGGGTGATCGGGGTGGAGGGGCTGCGCGTTGTGGACAGCTCCGTCTTCCCGCGTATCACCAACGGAAATCTGAACGGGCCTTCGATTATGACGGGCGAGAAGATGGCGGATCATGTTTTGAATCGCACACCGCTGGCCCCGTCGAACGCTGAGCCGTGGGTGCATCCCGAGTGGCAGGTGGCGCAGCGGTAGGTCTATTTGCTGCGAATGAAGTCGGTGATTTCGGCGATCACGTCGCTGCGCCAAAGGTCGGAATGGCCTGCCCCGGGGACCTCGCGGAACCGTTTGGAACGGGCAGGGGCAGCGGCAAATATCTGTTTTCCTTGAGAGAAAGGGACAACCGTGTCGCGAGGGCCGTGGATCACCAGAAGCGGGGCGGTGAGAGTTTCTGCGCGCGACAGGGAATCCCAGCGATCTTGGATGCGCGGGATCAAGCTGGCTGGTATCTGATCATTGGCGGCAGCGATATCGGGGATGGACGTGAAGGGGGCCTCTAGGACGACGCCCGCGATTTGTGCGTCGGATGCATCAAGCGCCGCGATTGCGATGGCGGTGCCGATGCTTTCGCCATAAATTACGATGTTGCTTTGCGCCGCCGCGGGTTCGAATTCTCGCGCTTCGCTTAACAGCGCGGCAGCGTCGGCGGTGAGAGCCTCTTGGGTTGGCGTGCCGCTGCTGCCGCCCGCGCTGCGAGGGCTGAGGGCAATCAGGCCGAAGCCGTTTCGCAGGAAGATCTCAAACCGGCGCGCGCGGCTGGCGAGGTTTCCGGCGTTGCCGTGGAAATAGATCACGACAGGGCGGCCCGGTTTCGGGGGCGTATGCCAGAGAACCAGATCGGCCTCGTCGCGGGACCAGATTGTTTCGGTGATTTGCGGCAGGCCGATGTCGGACGGCGAAACGCGTGTGCTGTCAAAGGGATAGAGGATCGCACGTTCAATGCGACCTAGTAAATCCAGCGGTGAGGCCATGGCCAGACCAGCAAGCAGCACCGCCGCGCAGGCAAGGAGCCAGCGCATCAGCGCACAACGTATGGCAACTGGCCGCGCTGGTCCGGGTCGACCGAAAGTTCACGTTCCAGCGGTGGCACGGATCGTTGATGGCAGTCGCGTCGCTCGCAAATCCGGCAGGAAATGCCAATCGGTTCAAAGGCTTCCGCGCGGGATACATCCAGCCCGTCGGCGTAGACAAGCGCCCCGGCATGGGCGACTTCACAGCCCAAGGCGATGGCGTAGCGACGCACCGGCGCGCCGAAGCGGCCCGAGGACTTGGTGACATCGCGCGCAATGGAGATGTAGCGCACCCCGTCTGGTGTTTCGGCGAGTTGGCGCAGGAATTGCGACGGAGTTTCGAACGCGCGGTGGACGTTCCACAATGGGCAAGCCCCACCGAAACGGGCGAATTGCAGGCGTGTGGCAGAGTGGCGTTTGGTGATCGTCCCGGCCTGATCGACGCGCACAAAGAAGAACGGCACGCCTTTTGCGCCGGGCCGCTGCATCGTCGCAAGTCGGTGCGCGACCTGTTCGATGGAAGCTCCGAACCGGGTGCCGAGCGCTTCGAGGTCGTGGCGTAAGTCTTTGGCCGCCTTGAGAAATGCCTCATACGGCATCAGCGCGGCCCCGGCGAAGTAGTTGGCAAGGCCGATCTTGGCGATGTTGCGCGCCTCGGTGGTTTGGAACTTCGCCAAATCCAGCGTCGCGTCGAGCAGGGCGTTTTGGGTGATCAGTGCGACTTGCAGAAGCAGCTGAAATGTCTGGGTTGCCGGCGAGGCAAGAGTCGACAGGGTAAGTTTTTTCGTGTCGCGATCATAGGCGCGCAGGGCGTCGGCCTCTTGAAAGCGGACTTTGACCCCATGGTTGCCAAGTTTCGCGATTGCGGCGACGCGGATATTCTTCAGGCTGCCTTCTTTGCCGACGAAATGCTCGGCGGCACGGTCAACGGCATCAATGTAATTGTCGCAATAATGAAAGAAATCGCGCACCTCTTCCCATGGGCTGGGCCGGGCGCGGGCATCGTCGCGCCCCAGCGCCTCGGACAAAGAGGCAAGGCGTTCCTGCGTCTGGCGATAGGCGGTGTGCAGATCCAGAAAGGCGCGTGCGAGGGTGGGCGCGTTCGACGCGGTCAGGCGCAAATCGGCCATTGGAGGCGCTTCGCTGCTGAACACCGGGTCGGCCAACGCCTCGCGCATGTCACTGACCAGCCGTTCGCCATCGCCGGCAGCAAGTTCTGTCACATCAAGGCCGAACTCGCTCGCGAGTGCCAAGATTACTGTTGTGGAGACCGGGCGGTGATTGTTCTCCATTTGGTTCAAATAGGGCAGCGAAACGCCGAGTTTCTGCGCAAACTCTTTTTGCGACAGGCCGATACGCGTTCGAACTTCGCGCAGTTTTGCACCGGCATATAGCTTTTGCATCAGCGGATCCTCGCGCGTGATGGCTCGGGTTTGCAAAGCCGAGCCTTTGGTTTGCAAATTACCGGGCTAGGTGCGTCGCGACAAGTATGTCGTGAGGTTTGGTCGTGAAACTGCGAGCTATTGCTCGAGGCTCAATTTCCGTGTGCGCCGGACGACGTAGAAAATCGACGCCAGAGCCCCAACGGCCGTTCCAACCTGAATCCACAGAAGCGGGAAGGCCCCGGTTTCCGGGGTCAGTGTTTTACCGGCAATAGCGCTGAGCAACGCGCCGCCGCCCACCATGATTGCGCCGCCGAGCCCAGAAGCGGTGCCCGCCAGATGCGGGCGTACGGATAACATGCCTGCAGTCGCATTTGGGATAACCAAGCCATTTCCAAAGCCCACGAACGTCATAAACCCGAAGAAAACCAGCGCACTGCCAAATCCCAGCTCGAACAATATTAGTGACGAACCTGTGCCGAAGAAGTTGATAACGCAGCCCCAAAGCACCATTCGCGTTACACCAATCCGTGCGCAGAACTTCCCGGTCAGGCCATTTCCAATCAGATAACCGACGGCAGGCGCACCGAAGAGCATCCCGACCCAAAAGGGGGAGAGGCCGAAGACGACAGAACCAACGAACGGGCCACCCCCGAGATATGAGAAAAACGCGCCAGAACAAAAGGTTGAGGCAAGGCAGTAGCCCCAGAACCGCGGTGATGCGAGAAGTTCGGGGTATTCGCCAAATTGCGCCAGGATGGAGTTTGAGGAGGCGCTTTTCGTTTCGCCCAGATCCGCCCAGACCAGCCACAGGGTGAGCAGGCCAACTGCGAGGAACACCCAGAAATTTGCGCGCCAGCCAACAAATTCGTCCAAAAATCCACCGATCATGGGGCTGATCATTGGAACAAGAGCCATGCCCATTGTGACATAGCCGATCATCGATGCAGCCATGTCCTGATCATACATATCGCGCACCACAGCCCGGCTTAAGACCAGCCCCACGGCAATTGCGGCCTGTACCATGCGGAAAAACAGGAAGACTTCGGTGGTCTGTGCCAGAATACAGCCCAAACTCGCGAGGCAGAAAATCACCAAGCCGCCAATCAGCACCGGCCTGCGCCCCAAATTGTCCGAGATTGGGCCTATGAACACTTGCAGGACTGCACTGACCCCGAGGTAGATGGGAACCGAAAGCTGCATGACCGCATAACTGGTGCCAAAATGCTCGGTCATTGTGGGCAGGCTGGGCAGAAACATGTTCATGACCATAGCCGACAGGCCTGCCAAAAGAATCAGGGTCAAGATGTGCGGGGGGGTGGTGCGATCCAGAAATCGCGCCGGTTGAAATGTGGACATATACGACAGTTACGCTGACCTGTTCACAGTGTCCATCCTGTTACGGCGCATGGGCGCACACGGGCATGGATATGCAGATTTGCAATTTGCAGACATAGGGCTGCAAACAATTTGCAAATTTGCTTGAATCAACTGTCTCTTACGGGCGCGCTCAGATATTAAGCGTCCAACATTTCGGAGGACAGGCGATGAAAGACATTCTGACCGAACTTGAAGCGCGGCGCGATGCAGCGCGGATCGGTGGCGGCCAAAAGCGGATCGATGCGCAGCATGGGCGGGGCAAGCTGACTGCACGCGAACGTATTGATCTGCTGCTGGATGAAGGCAGCTTCGAAGAGTTCGACATGTTTGTCACCCATCGCTGCACCGATTTCGGGATGGAGCAGCAAAAGCCTGCGGGCGATGGTGTTGTGACGGGCTGGGGCACGATCAATGGGCGTCAAGTCTATGTGTTCAGTCAGGATTTCACAGTTCTGGGCGGGTCGGTCTCGGCCACACATGCGCAGAAAATCGTTAAGATTATGGATATGGCCGTCGAAAATGGTGCGCCGGTGATCGGGATAAACGATTCCGGCGGCGCACGTATTCAGGAAGGCGTCGACTCGCTGGCGGGCTATGGCGATGTTTTTGAACGGAATATCCGCGCCTCAGGTGTGGTTCCGCAGATTTCCGTAATCATGGGGCCCTGTGCAGGCGGGGCCGTCTACTCGCCGGCGATGACCGACTTCATCTTCATGGTCAAAGATAGCTCATATATGTTTGTCACCGGTCCGGACGTTGTGAAAACGGTGACAAATGAAGTGGTTACCGCAGAAGAGTTGGGCGGTGCGTCTACCCATACCAAGAAGTCCTCCGTCGCTGATGGGGCGTTTGAGAATGATGTGGAGGCATTGGCCGAGATTCGCCGTCTGGTCGATTTCCTGCCGCTGAACAATCAGTCCAAGCCGCCAAAACGTCCGTTCTTTGATGATCCGGCGCGGGTGGAAAGCAGTTTGGACACGCTCATCCCCGAAAACCCTAACCAGCCCTACGACATGAAAGAGTTAATCGCGAAGATCGCCGATGAAGGAGATTTTTACGAATTGCAGGCGGAGTTTGC
>CAZPXE010000006.1:5904-28131 GCA_964590545.1 uncultured Rhodobacterales bacterium
TATTTGCCTATGGCGAGGCAACGGTGCCGAAGGTAACTGTGATCACGCGCAAGGCCTATGGCGGCGCCTATGTGGTGATGTCTTCGAAGCATTTGCGCGGCGATATTAACTATGCGTGGCCAACGGCCGAAGTCGCGGTGATGGGCGCGAAAGGGGCAACAGAAATCATCCATCGTGCCGATTTGGGCGACGCCGAGAAAATCGCGCAGCATACGGCCGACTATGAGAACCGCTTTGCAAACCCGTTTGTTGCCGCGGAGCGTGGCTTCATTGACGAGGTGATCATGCCGCACTCAACGCGGAAGCGGGTTGCAAGAGCCTTTGCCGCGCTGCGGGGCAAGAAACAGAAGCTGCCGTGGAAGAAACACGACAATATTCCGCTTTGAGAGCTTCACGGATCAGCAACTCAGCTAAGAGTTAGTCACAGAGAAAGAACTGATAATTGACTAAACCGAACATACACTCTGTGTCTCGCGGTTTCGCAGTTTGCGCTGCTGCCCTTCTTGGTTTGGCGGCATCGACAGACCGTGCACAGGCGTTGGAATTGCCCTCTGGTCTGAGTGTCGAGCTGCCCGAAGTGCTTGTTGACAAGGTTGGTTCGGAGAGCTGGGTGCGGTTTCGGTTTGTGTCGTCTGGCATCGGGCCGTCGGGCGACAAGACATATAGTTTTGCGGAGATCGAGGGGGATTTTGTGGTGATCTGCGAGCAGTTGGCGCTGCCTTACCTTTCAAAACATGCGCTCGACGCTGATAAAATCGTCATTTCGATCGCGGATCGCCCCGTGAAATTCGGTGTGTCAGACCCGGAGGCGACGCAGTTCTTTGAGCAATTTCGTGCCGACGGCGCGGTCTGCATATGGGAGGCGTTTTGATGCACATACAACATGTTGCGCCCCACTTCTCATGTGGACAAGTTTTTGAGGCTTCTGCGTTACACATTGTTTCCAGCCCAGAGACGACGTATCTTTTTGAGCCGGTTTGCCGTAATTTTGTAAACGGGGTTCCCTCCAGAGCCCTTACCTCAGACCGAGGGTGCGGCTGGCTTTGTGCGGGTCGTGCGACCTCGAACGCAACCAGGAGAAGAAGATGTCGAAGAGCATCAAAGTCATGGCGACACTCGGGCTCATCGTCCTTGTATCCGCCTGTGCACGAGAGCAGCAGACCGAAGAATTTGTTGTTGTCGAACCCGAGCCGATCTCATCCGAGCCGACATACACGGGTAAATATAAGTAACGCTTGCGTTGCGGGTCAGGCGGTCGCGCCTGACCCAACCTGCGCCTCGGGTCAAGGGGGCGCAAGATGTTGAAACATCGCGGTTTTCCGGGCCGTCTTCCGGGATCAGACTTCCAATTCACCATTCGCCGCCCGAACCCGAAGGGCGTTACCCCGCTCAAAGCGCGTGAGCGGTTTCGCGATCGGCGCGCGCCAGATAAGCAGGCCGATGTCGCCTTTCTGGCCGCTTTGTGGGAACATTTTGGGGATGAACCGTTTGAGCGGGGCAACCTTGATGCAGGGCGTTTGAATTGGTTGTTCGGGCGCGAGGTGATTCCTGCCGAAGATCCGTTCGAGCCGTCGGACTACGAAGCCTTGCTGAAGATCGACGAAGCCGTTGCGCGGGCCTCATTCCCTGAGGCTTTTGACGCAAAATGAGCATCTTTTCGCCCAACCCATGGTTGAATCGGCGAAAGGACGCCGAAACGCTGCACGTGCCGCGTAAAGGGTTGGCTCGGGCGCTACACGCGATACCGTGTTTGCGTGTGGCGGCGAGTTTCTACCCTACATGTCGCACCACACTCCATTTCCGTACCCCTTCCCCTTGTGGACAGCTTGGTTTTTCCAAGCTGTCCACATTTTCTTTGTCTCACAACTTATTGATTCAGCGGGGTTTTGCCAGTTTACCCACAGGTAGAGAATTGCCATTGCACCCGATATCGCATATGTCGTTTGCTGAGGCAGTCATACATCCCGAAAAAGGGGGAACTGAGCAATGGACTTCAAAGCATGGGCGCTGGCCCTTGCGGCCAGCTGCGCGCTCGCCGCTTGTGGAGATACAATGGCAGAACAAGCGCTTATCGGCGCAGGCGCGGGGACGGCGACAGCCGTGGTTCTGGACGGAAAGCCGTTCACGGGTGCCGTCGTCGGCGCGGCGGGCAACCTTCTTTATTGCCAGACCAACCCGTCAAAATGCAACTAATGCAGCGTCTTACTGGGCTTTCCTGAGATATCCACAGGCTTTCTCGTATAGCTTGTGCCTGACATCACACCAACAAGGCGCTGACCAGCACGTCTCGGCCCCAACGAACAACACGCCAAAGGCCTGCCCGGATACGATCCGGCGCGGGCTTTTCGGTTTTTCGCCACTCCAAACTGCAAGGACATCCGCATGTTCAAAAAGATCCTGATCGCCAACCGGGGCGAAATTGCCTGCCGTATTATCAAGACCGCGCGGAAAATGGGTATTCAGACGGTCGCACTTTATTCCGACGCGGATAAGCAGGCGCTGCATGTGCAGATGGCGGATGAGGCGGTGCATATCGGCCCACCACCCGCGAACCAGTCTTACATCGTGATCGACAAGGTCATGCAGGCGATCAAGGACACAGGCGCGGAAGCTGTCCATCCCGGCTATGGCTTCTTGTCTGAGAACCCCAAATTTGCTGAAGCGCTCGACGCTGCCGGCGTCGCCTTCATCGGCCCCCCGGTCGGCGCGATTGAGAAGATGGGCGACAAGATCACCTCCAAGAAAATCGCGCAGGATTCTGGGGTTAGCACGGTTCCCGGGTATATGGGGCTGATTGAGGATGCTGATGAGGCGGTGAAGATCAGCCAAGAAGTTGGCTATCCGGTGATGATCAAAGCCTCGGCTGGCGGCGGCGGCAAGGGGATGCGGATCGCGTGGAATGATGAAGAGGCGCGCGAAGGTTTCCAGTCATCCAAGAACGAGGCGGCGAACAGCTTTGGCGATGACCGGATTTTCATTGAAAAATTCGTCACCCAGCCGCGCCATATCGAAATTCAGGTCTTGGCCGACAAGCACGGCAACACGATCTATCTGGGCGAGCGGGAATGTTCGATCCAGCGGCGAAACCAAAAGGTTGTAGAAGAGGCACCGAGCCCGTTTCTGGACGAGGCAACGCGCCAAGCGATGGGCAAGCAGTCTTGCGACCTGGCCGCAGCGGTTGGTTACGCCAGCGCGGGCACGGTGGAGTTTATCGTCGATGGCGACAAGAACTTCTATTTCCTTGAAATGAATACACGTTTGCAGGTGGAACACCCGGTGACGGAGCTGATTACGGGCGTCGATCTGGTGGAGCAAATGATCCGCGTGGCGGCGGGTGAGAAACTCGGCATGACGCAGAACGACGTGACCCTGACGGGCTGGGCGATTGAAAACCGGCTGTATGCCGAGGATCCGTATCGCAATTTCCTGCCGTCGATTGGCCGTCTGACGCGCTATCGCCCGCCGGTCGAGGTGTCGTCAGGCCCAATGCAGGTGAACGGGACGTGGCATGGTGATGCGCCCGTCGGCGAGACCGCTGTGCGCAACGACACTGGCGTCTATGAGGGCGGCGAGATCAGCATGTATTACGATCCGATGATCGCCAAGCTGTGCACATGGGGGCCGGATCGTCCTCAGGCGATTGAGGCGATGCGCGTGGCGCTGGACCGCTTCGAGGTAGAGGGGATTGGTCATAATTTGCCCTTCGTCGCCGCCGTGATGGATCATGAGAAGTTCACGTCTGGCAATATGACCACGGCCTTCATCGAGGAGGAATATCCTGAAGGGTTTGAGGGGGTTACGCTGGATGATGCGGCGACGCGCCGGGTGGCAGCGGCCTGCGCCGCGATGCACCGGGTTGCTGAAATTCGCCGCACGCGCGTGTCGGGCCGGATGGACAATCACGAGCGGAAAGTCGGCACGGATTGGAACGTGGCACTGCAAGGCGCGAGTTTTGATGTGACCATCGACGCGGACCCTAATGGCGCGACGGTTGGGTTCGAGGACGGCACCTCGCTGCGCGTGGCGGGCGATTGGACGCCGGGCAAGACGCTGGCGGAGATGACCATTGATGGCGAGCCGCTGGTGATGAAGGTTGGCAAGGTGTCTGGCGGCTTCCGCATTCGGACGCGCGGCGCGGATCTGAAGGTGCATGTGCGCACGCCACGTCAGGCGGAGTTGGCGCGGATGATGCCCGAGAAACTGCCGCCCGATACGTCGAAAATGCTACTTTGTCCGATGCCCGGCCTGATCGTGAAGGTCGATGTGGAGGTTGGTGATGAGGTGCAAGAGGGTCAGGCACTGTGCTCTGTCGAGGCGATGAAGATGGAAAACATCCTGCGCGCCGAGAAGAAAGGTATTGTGTCGAAGATCAATGCCGGTGCGGGCGACAGCCTTGCGGTAGACGATGTCATCATAGAATTCGAGTGATCCATGACGCGGGTGCGGGATAATTCGTCAATATCTCCGGGGGGTTACCCCCCGGCGGCTTTGGCGTCGCGTATCTCGCGCTGGCGGATGGGCAGCTTGTCGATAGAGCGGCTGATTTCCCGCACGCTCCACGGAAATGGCTTACGCAATTGCACGCGGCCCTCTTTGCTGAGGATGACGATCATGAAGCCGCGCGGGCGGAGTTTCTTGCGCAGGGCGGACAACTCGTCGCCGTTTGTATCGGTCAGCACGATTACATCGCGCTCGCGCATTGGTTCCGGTCGGTCTTCGAAAAACTCCATCTGGGCGATGAAAGCCGGGTCGTCTTCGCTGTCCGCGAAAACGATGACGGGGCGCTTTTTCCAGACGAATTCATTCAAATTTGTCTCACCTGCGTCTTTGATGAGCAGAGCCTCACCGTCAGGCAATGCCTCTTCCGCGGCAAGGTTGGCCGCAGAAAGTGACGTAAAAACAAGTGGTAAGAGTAGCGCGCGCAGGTGTTTCATACGTTCCAATATAAGCAGTGCGAACGGGATTTCGACCGCTAAATCATCCCTAAGCTACGTTAAGGTTACCGAAAAGGGTGCAAGGCTATGAAGCGGGGCAATCCCCGTTCAAAGCCGGTTGGGGCGGCGAAGACAGAAGGCTTCGGGCGCAGCATGGAAATTGTCGTGCATCTTGGTTGTCACCGCACAGGGTCGACCACCTTTCAATCCTATATCCGCAATCAGGTGGACACGCTGGCCAAGGACAAAATTGTGTTCTGGGGGCCGCAGCGGACCCGTAAGAAGCTGTTTTCGGGGCTTATTCCAGGCAAGCCGGGCGCGCGCCGGGAGGATGCGCAGAAGCGGGCTGAGGGTCGGATACAGCTCAATATTGCGCGGGCGGAGGCATCGGGCGCGAAGGCGGTTTTGGTCAGTGATGAGAATATGATCGGCTCGGTGCGGGCCAATATCCGCGAGGGCGTTCTGTACTCGGCAATTGGCGAGCGGATGGCACGCTATGCCGCTGCTTTTGATGGAAAAATCACACGAATTGCGCTGGGAATTCGCTCGCAGGATCGGTACTGGGCGTCGGCCCTCGCCTATGGTGTTGCGCGCGGGCATAAGGTGCCGGGGGAGCATAAACGTAAGGCGATTGTGCAGTCCGAACGGTCGTGGCGAAACGTGATTGAAGACCTCAGCGCGGCGGTTCCGGGGGCGCAAATTTGCGTGATCCCCTATGAAAGCTACTATGCGAACCCGCAAACGCTGCTGCGCACGACCTGCAAGCTGACGAGTTCCGTATCGGGCCCGTATGAGTGGCTGAACCGTGCGCCGGAGCTGGATGTGCTGCGTCAGGCACTGGTTGACCGGGGCGAGGACCCTACGCAACTCCCGGAAGGTGAGGGCGCGTGGCAGCCGTTCGACGACGAACAAGTTGCTTATATGCAAGAGAAATTTGCCGACGATCTGTTCTGGCTGGCGGCCGGAGCCGGGGGATTGGCGAGCGTAACCGAGGAAGCAATGCCGGGCGGAAGAGGCAAAGCCCACCGCGCGGGCCAAGCAAGAGGACAGCTTGATGACAAAGAAGGACACCTGGACGAAACTGGCTGAGGGTGAGCTGCGCGCACGTCCATTGGACGATCTGACGTGGAACACGCTGGAAGGCCTGCCGGTTCAGCCGCTTTATACCGAGGATGACATTGCCGGGCTGCCCCATCTGGGCGGCATTCCGGGCGAGGCTCCGTTCACACGCGGTGTGAAGGCGACGATGTATGCCGGGCGGCCTTGGACGATCCGCCAATATGCCGGGTTTTCGACCGCGGAGGAATCCAACGCCTTCTACCGGCGCAACCTTGCTGCCGGTCAACAGGGCGTGTCGGTCGCCTTCGATCTGGCGACGCACCGGGGCTATGACAGCGATCACGAGCGTGTGGTCGGCGATGTCGGCAAGGCGGGCGTGGCGATTGACAGCGTTGAGGATATGAAAATCCTCTTTGACGGCATCCCGCTGGACAAAGTTTCCGTATCGATGACGATGAATGGCGCTGTGATCCCGATCTTGGCGAATTTCATCGTGGCCGGAGAAGAGCAAGGTGTTGATCGCGCTTTGCTTTCTGGGACGATCCAGAATGACATCCTCAAGGAATTCATGGTGCGCAACACCTATGTCTATCCGCCAGAGCCGTCGATGCGGCTGGTGGCTGACATTATTGAGTACACCGCGAACGAGATGCCGAAATTCAACTCCATCTCAATCTCTGGCTATCATATGCAGGAGGCTGGCGCCGATCTGGTACAGGAACTGGCGTTTACGCTGGCCGATGGTCGCGAATATGTGCGCGCGGCGATTGATCGGGGCATGGATGTGGACAAGTTCGCGGGGCGGCTGTCCTTCTTCTTTGCCATCGGCATGAATTTCTTCATGGAGGCGTCGAAACTGCGGGCCGCGCGGTTGTTGTGGCACCGGGTCATGTCGGAATTTGAGCCGAAGAACCCGAAATCTTCCATGCTGCGGACCCATTGCCAGACCTCTGGGGTCAGCTTGCAAGAGCAGGACCCCTATAACAACGTGGTGCGCACGGCCTATGAGGCGATGGCTGCGGTGTTGGGCGGCACACAGTCGCTGCACACCAATGCGCTGGACGAGGCGATTGCTCTGCCGACGGATTTTTCAGCCCGTATCGCGCGCAATACCCAGTTGATTTTGCAGGAAGAAACCGGGGTCACCAATGTCGTCGATCCGTTGGCGGGCAGCTACTATGTCGAGAAGCTGACCCATGACCTTGCCGAAGCCGCTTGGGCGCTGATGGAAGAGGTCGAGGAGATGGGCGGCATGACCAAGGCCGTCGCCTCGGGTATGCCGAAGCTGCGGATCGAAGAGGCGGCGGCGAAACGGCAGGCCGCGATTGACCGGGGCGAAGATGTGATCGTCGGCGTTAACAAATACCGGCTGGAGGAAGAGGATGATATCGACATTCTCGACGTCGACAATATGGCGGTGCGCGACAGCCAGATCGCGCGGCTCAACAAAATTCGCAGCACCCGCGACCAAGCGACCTGCGATGCGGCATTGGAAGAAGTAAGCCGCCGCGCATCCGAAGGTGGCAATATCCTTGAAGCGGCGGTCGACGCGGCCAGGGCCCGTGCGACAGTGGGAGAGATCAGCATGGCGATGGAGAAGATTTTCGGACGGCACCGGGCCGAGGTCAAAACCCTCGCTGGCGTTTATGGTGCTGCATATGAGGGCGATGAGGGTTTTGCCACCATCCAGAAAGACGTTGAGAAATTCGCAGAGGAAGAAGGTCGCCGTCCGCGGATGTTGGTCGTGAAGATGGGCCAGGACGGGCATGATCGCGGCGCTAAGGTGATCGCGACCGCCTTCGCGGATATCGGTTTTGATGTGGATGTCGGGCCGCTGTTCCAGACACCGGCGGAAGCGGCGCAGGATGCGGTCGACAATGACGTGCATGTCATTGGGATTTCCAGTCAGGCAGCGGGCCATAAAACCCTTGCGCCTCAATTGGTTGACGCGCTGAAGGATGCCGGTGCAGAGGATATCCTCGTGATCTGTGGCGGAGTGATCCCACAGCAGGATTACCAGTATCTTTACGACAATGGCGTCAAAGCGATCTTCGGCCCGGGCACAAACATCCCGGCAGCTGCGAAAGATATTCTTGACCTGATCCGCGCCGCAAAGGCGTGATCTGTGATCACGTTTGACCATATCGCCATCGCTGGTGAAACGCTGGCGGCGGCAACGGAATATGTTGAGGCGGCATTGGGCGTCGCCTTGCAACCGGGCGGCGCGCATGCGGTGTTTCATACGCATAACACGTTGCTTGGGTTGGAGGATGGGCTGTATCTGGAAGCCATTGCGATCAACCCGGATGCGCCTGCCCCAAGCCGCCCGCGTTGGTTCGATCTGGACAATTTCTTTGGGGCGCCGCGCCTGACCAATTGGATTTGTCGGACCGAGGACATGGGCGCGGCGCTCGCGGCGATTTCGCTGGACCTAGGCGATCCGGTTGATCTGCAACGGGGAGATTTGCGGTGGCAGATGGCGGTTCCGAGCTCGGGGCGTTTACCGTATGACAACCTCGCGCCCGCGTTGATCCAATGGCAAAGCAGCCCGCACCCGGCGACGCGGCTTGCACCGTCGGGGTGTCGGTTGCGCCGGCTTACGGTATGTCACCCCGAAGCGGAAACGTTGCAGCGGGCCTTGCCCCTTGATGATGACAGATTAGCCTTCGAAGTTGGCAGCGCAGGACTTTCAGCAGCGTTCGATACGCCGCACGGCCCGCGGGAGTTGGGGCAGCCATGACGATCCGCGAGGCGGTCTTGGCTGATATTCCGGCGATTGCGCGGATTTGGAACTTTGCAATTCTAGAGACGACGGCGACTTTTACGTCGGAGCAGAAAACGCCGGGCGGTCTGAGTAACTTACTGGATGCGCAGCCTTTTTTCGTTTGGGAAGACAGTGGCGAAGTGGTTGGCTTTGCGACATATGGCCCGTTTCGAAGCGGGCCGGGCTATGCTGGAGTTGTTGAGCATTCGATTTACCTTGGCCTTGCAGCCACCGGGCGCGGGATTGGGCGGCGTCTTTTGAAAGCTTTGGAAGATCACGCGCGCGCGGGCGGCATGCGGGTTATGATCGCCGGGATTGGCGGCGAGAATGACGGCGCGATCAACTTCCATGCAGCAATGGGCTATGTCGAAACCGCACGGATGCCCGGCATCGGACAGAAATTCGACCGCTTGCACGATCTGATTTTTATGCAGAAAGACCTGACACTTACGGACTGACATCCGCGTGCAAGCCGCGTAAACTGCGGCCATGTCGATTTGGTCCCGCATTGCTGAAGCGCTCTCTGCACTGTCGAAAGGCGAAAGCCTGACGGCGGTTTTCGACCGTTTGCGCGCACCGCCGGAGCGGAGCATTGCCTTCACCATCGCCGTCATTGCGCTTGGGGCCAAAATGGCCAAGGCCGATGGGCAGGTAACGCGGGATGAGGTGACGGCGTTCCGCGAGGTGTTTCATATCGCGGCCCAAGACGAGGCGGGCGCGGCACGGGTGTTCAACCTCGCGCGGCAAGATGTGGCAGGGTTTGAGGACTACGCGGCGCGTATTCGAGGCATGTTTGAGGGGCATCCGCAAACGCTGACTGATCTGGTCGAAGGGCTGTTTCATATCGCGCTGGCCGATGGAATTTATCATCCGAATGAGGATGCGTTTTTGGATCGGGTCGCCGATATCTTCGATCTGCCCGATGCGGATTATCGTGCCCTGCGCGCGCGGTTCGTACCGGGCGCGGACCCGGACCCTTATGCGATTTTGGGTGTTGCCAACGACGCGTCACCGGAAGAAATCCGTAGCGCCTGGAAGCGTTCGGTCCGGGAAAACCACCCTGATGCACTGATTGCGCGGGGGATGCCGGACGAAGCGCGCAAGATCGCCGAAAAGCGGATGATCGATGTGAACAAGGCGTGGGAACAGCTCTCTGGCAAGGTCAGCTAAGCGGTGCGCATCGCCACCTATAACGTCGAGTGGTTCAATGCGCTGTTTGATGATCTGAACCAACCTTTGCCGGATGATGGGTGGTCTGCCCGCTACAACGTCACGCGAAAACAGCAGCTTATGGCTGTGGCCAGCGTGTTCCAAGCGCTTGATGCAGATGCAGTGATGGTGATTGAAGCGCCGGATCATTCGAAGTCGCGGGATACGGTCGCGGCGCTTGAGAACTTTGCGGCGTATTCGGGTATCCGGGCGCGCAAGGCGGTGATTGGCTTTGCCAACGACACTCAGCAAGAAATCGCGCTGCTTTATGACCCGGACGTACTGGACGCGCGGCATGATCCTCAGGAGCATGCGGGGGAGGATCCAGCGCCACGTTTTGATGGTCGTTTCCATATCGATCTGGACGTGGATGCGGCAAAGGACACGGTGCAGTTTTCCAAACCACCTTTGGAACTGGTTTTGAACACGCGCGACGGGACGGAACTGCGCATCATTGGGGCGCATCTGAAGTCAAAGGCGCCGCATGGGGCGAAGTCGAAAGACGAAGCGATGCGGATATCAATCGCCAATCGACGTAAGCAGTTGGCACAGGCGATTTGGCTGCGCAGGCGCGTGGACGGTGTTCTGAGCGAAGGCACGCCCTTGATCTTGCTCGGGGATTTGAATGATGGGCCCGGGCTGGATGAGTATGAACATTTGTTTGGCCGCTCGACCGTCGAGATTGTCCTTGGGCATGGCGCGCGCGCATTGTTTGATCCGCATGCAGCGCAAGCGCTGCAGCGCAGGTTGGGCGCGGCCCCGACGACAGCGCGGTTCTGGATCAGGCCAGAGAAGCGCTTTTTGCAGGCGCTGTTGGATTACATCATGGTTTCCAATGACTTGCGCAGCAAAGCTCCGAAGTGGCGAATTTGGCATCCGATGGACGACCCGAAATGTTGGCAAGATGTAGGTTTGCGGGACGCGTTGGTGATGGCTTCGGATCACTTCCCGGTGACGATGGATATTGAGATATAGGCTCGGCGACTCGGATTATTGCGCCAGTTATGCTATGCTTCGTCCATGAAACGTTTTGCTTTGATCACCGCTGTCTGTTTTTGCGCTGCGACACCCTCTGTTTCTGAAGAGGGGGGATTGTCGTTGATGGAGCGCGGCGCGCAGATGTTTTTGGAAGGGATTTTGCGCGAGGTGGAGCCTGCGCTGAAAGATCTGGAAGACCTTGGTCCGATGCTGCGCGGGTTTGTTGAGGAGATGGGACCTGCGTTGGGGGAATTGCTCGGTGAGATCGAGGATTGGTCGCTGTATCACCCGCCGGAAATCCTGCGCAATGGCGACATTATCTTGCGGCGGAAGACGGATGAGGAACGGGTGGCACCGGGTGCCGACACTCAGTCGGAACCTGTGGATATCTGACTCTAAAAGCTGTGGATAAGTCAGGAAAGTTCCGCCTGTTCAGCGTGTTTCCTGCTGGTCTTGATGTGAGTTATTGAACCTTGCCACCGACGCGCACCGACAAGTCTGCTGCCAATGCGCTGGCTAAGGCCGACAGGCGCGCTTGCGCGACTTCGCCAAATAGGGGCTCGGCGGCGGCGCTTAGATCAAGAAGCAGCTCGCGGCGTTTGGGCCGCCATGTGAAGGCGCCCATTTCGTCGCGATTTTGCATCCAGAGCATCGCGCCGAACCGCATGGCTTTGCCCACAACTTCGGCCTCGCGTTGCAGGTCCGGCTGCAACAGGTCGTAGAGGTCTTCGAACCGCGTCCCTTCGCGTTTGTTGGAGTAACGGTGCAGCAGGGCAAGGCCGAGATAGATGCGCTCGGAATGTTTCAGCCCGCCCAAATTGGCGCGGGTGGCGTTGTCGAAACAGACCTCGGCCCGGTAGTCGGGATGGGCGCGCCAACTGACGTCGTGCAGCAGGCAGGCGGCTTTGATGATACGCAGGCGGGCGTCTGGAACACCGCGAAAAATCGGTTGGATGAAGCCGAAAAGCTGTTTGCCAAAGCCGGGCAGGCGGGCGTCTTTGGCCTCGGCAAAGCGGCACGCTTCGATCAGCGGGTCGCGGTCGCGCAGGCGTTGGGGCATCTGCTCGTAGAGCATGCCTTCGCGGATGCCATAGCTGGAAACGGCGATGTCTTTTGGCTTGAATTTGCGAACGACGGATTTGAGGACTTCGGCGGCGTAGGGGACCAAATACATCCGGGAGGAAGAGATGTCAGCGTCTGACCTCAATTCCTCCAAGTCGCTGTTTTCGATGAACTTTGCCGTTTTCTGAACGTCGGACGGCGTCATGCGGTATTCGTGCAGGACGTGGAGCGGATAGCCGCGGCGCATCATGTCGATCCGGGCGAATGCGCGCCAAGAGCCGCCCACGAGGAACAGCCGGTCCCGTTGTGGGCCGAGCGTGTCAGCGAGCCCAGCAACGGTGTCGCGGATTACGGTTTTGCGGGCTCGCTTGCCGCCTTTGAGGTCGCGCAGTTTCAGGGGGCCGAGGGCAGATGTGACGCGTTTGCCGACGCGCCCGTCAGAGATTTCGGCGAGTTCCATCGAAGAGCCGCCTATGTCGCAGACCAGCCCATATGAGCCGGGCCAGCCGAGCAAAACCCCTTGCGCCGAGAGCCGCGCTTCTTCGGAGCCGTCTATTGTCCAGATCTTGAGGCCCGTTTCGCGCAGCACCTCGTCGCAGAACTCCGGTCCGTCGGTCGCATCGCGCACCGCGGCGGTGGCGACGACGGTGAGGGGGGGCAGGTCCATCCCTTCGGCCAGCACCATAAAGCGGCGCAGTGCGGACAAGGCGCGGGCGCGGCCTTCGGGGTTCAAGCGGCCCGTTTGACCCAATCCCGCACCAAGGGCGCACATGATCTTTTCGTTGTAGAAATAGGCCGGGCTACGCGCCGCGCCGTCAAACACGACCAGCCGAACGGAGTTTGAGCCCACATCGACGACGCCAACACGCGACAGCGCGCGGGCGGAGGGATCGTCAAACAGGGGGCGACCAAACAGGCTCCAATCCTCGCCATCACCGGCGGTGGGGGTGCGCACATCCATCTGAGTCGTCCTTGGCGGTTGCGAGGGCACAATGGCGCAGGGGGCGGGCTTGGGTCAATCCACTGAGGCGCAGCTTGGTGAAAAGGCTCGGGAATTTTTGCGTGCGTCAGTCTTCGGTATGCGTCAGCTTCGGCACGTCGCTTGCACCCGCAGAGCCGCGCCCGGACAGCGACGGGTTCTCGATAAAGAAGCGGTGGCAGGAGAATGCGAAGGCCCCTTCTTCCAGCGCAGGACGCGAAAAGCTGCCATCGGGGGCCATGACCCAGCTTTGCGCCACGTCGGCGAGGTTCGCGGCCATGATCTGGCTGACGATTTGAGCTTTGACGGTGGGGTTCTCGATCTCAATCAGTGTTTCGACCCGGCGGTTCAGGTTGCGCCCCATCCAATCGGCGGAGGACATGAAAACGCGCGCCTTTTTGTGCGGCAGCCCGCGGCCGTTTCCGAAACAAACGATGCGCGAATGCTCGAGGAAGCGGCCCACGACAGATTTGACGCGGATGTTCTCGGACAGGCCTTTGATGCCGGGGCGTAGCCCGCAAATGCCACGTATGACGAGGGAGATTTCGACCCCATCTTGGCTCGCGGCATAGAGTGCATCGATCACTTCGGAATCGATGAGCGAGTTCATTTTGGCCCAGATCACAGCGGGTTTTCCAGCCTTGGCATGGGCGGCCTCGGCGGCGATCATTTCCAGCAGTTTTGGCTTCAGAGAGATTGGAGAAATCGACAGGTTTTCAAGGGCGTCGGGTTGGGCGTAGCCGGAGAGGTAGTTGAACACTTTCGTCGCATCCCGGCCCAGCTGTGCATCGCAGGTGAACAGCGACAGGTCGGTATAGATGCGTGCGGTGATGGGGTGATAATTGCCAGTGCCGTAATGGGTGTAGGTCACCAGATCCTGCCCCTCGCGCCGCACCACGGTGGAGATTTTGGCGTGTGTTTTGAGGTCAAGAAAGCCGTAGACCACATGCGCGCCCGCTCGTTCCAGCCGTCGGGACTGGCGGATATTGGCGGCCTCATCGAAGCGGGCTTTCAGTTCCACCAGCGCGGTGACGGATTTGCCATCTTCGGCAGCCTCGCAGAGCGCGTCCACGATGGGGGAGTTCTTGGACGTCCGGTAGAGCGTCTGTTTGATCGCCACCACATTGGGATCTCGCGCAGCTTGCTGAAGGAAGCGGATCACCATATCGAAGGTCTCGTAAGGGTGATGCAGCAGCATGTCCTTCTGGCGGAAGGCGGCGAACATATCGCCGTCGAAATCCGTGACACGTTCGGGAACGCGCGGCGTGAAATTTGGCCAGAGCAGATCGGCGCGGGACTCGATCACCAATTCGTCAAGGTCAGCCAAGCCGATCATGCCGTCCATTTCGAACAGCTCATCCGCGCCGACTTCCAATTCGCCCATCACCACTGAAAGTAGTCCTTCGGGCGCACCGGATGAGTGGGTCATGCGCACAACCTCGCCCCGGCGGCGGCGTTTCAGGGCGACTTCGAACTCGCGCACGAGGTCTTCGGCCTCTTCTTCGACCTCCAGATCACTGTCGCGCAACACACGGAAAGCGAAGTGGGATTTGACCTTGTAACCGGGGAAGAGCATTGCGGTTTTGAGCAGCAGGACCTCTTCGAGGGCGATGAAACGATCTTGGCCCGAGGGCGCGGGAAGCGAGACGAAGCGGTCGATCTGGCCGGGGATCGGTAGCAGGGCTTGCAAGGGGCGTTTGTCTTTGGTCCGTTCCAGTTGCAGCGCGAGGCTAAAGCCCGCGTTGGGCAGGAAGGGGAACGGGTGCGCCGGGTCGATGGCCAGCGGCGACAGGACCGGGAAGATGCGTTTGAGGAAGATATCGTCCAGATAGGCGCGGTCATCGTCATTGAGTTGCGTGCCAATGAGAACGGAAATGCCACTCGCCTCCATCTCGGTCAGCAGGGCGCGCAGCACGGTTTGCTGGTGGTGCAGCAGTTTACGGGCGTCGTCGTTGATCAACGTAAGTTGCTGCGCCGGGGTCAGCCCATCGGCGGCGGGGGTGGTGTTGCCCGCATGAGCGAGTTCGCGAAGGCCCGCGACCCGAACGGTATAGAATTCATCAAGGTTGTTGGCCGAGATCGACAGGAACCGCAGCCGTTCTTGAAGCGGCACGCGCGGGTTTTCTGCCTCTTCCAGCACACGCCAGTTGAAGGCCAGCCAGCTGAGTTCGCGGTTCCAGAACCGGGCAGGGCCGGTGATATCGAGGTCCGGCATCTCTTGCGGCGGTGCGAAAGGGGCGTTGAGGAAATCGGTGGCGGTCATGGGTTTAGCCTAGCGCGCGCCGCTGCCGGGGGCCAGTGGGGCGGGTGCAACAGGCTGAAATTTCACCCAAATGTCACAAATCTTTGGCAGCGCGGTCTAGCACTTCGATCGCCATGGGCCGGGTGATGGGCTGTTTGCGGGCGAGTGCCTCGGTATCCAGCGCGGCAACCACATCGCGGGCGGCGGCGAACGATCGGTCCATCTGTTTGACAAGATAGGGAATTACATCCGGGTGCGGGATAATCTGCCGGTCATCGAAGAGTTTGGCGAGCACAGAGGACAGCAGGTTGTCATCGGGCGCGTCCAATTCTGCGGTGGCTGCGCCTTGGAGGCGGCTTTTGAGGTCCGGCAAGTCCAGTGGCCAGCTTGCCAATGGGGCGCGGCCTGTGAAGAGCAGCGTGTGACCATTGGCGAGGGTAAGGTTGTGCAGGTGGAACAGCGCTGTTTCTGCGTCGGCCTGCCCAGCGATTTCGGGAACATTTTCGACTGCGACGGGCTGTTCGGCGAGGGCTGGAATGTCGGCCTTCGCCAAAGCGTTGGCCTCGATAAGCTGTGCGCCGCTGCGCCCGCTCCAGACCTGCGCCAGATGGGTCTTGCCCGACCCTTCGGGGCCGGTGACCACAAGTTTCCCGGCGCTCCAATTCGGCCATGTGTCGATCAGCGCGACGGCCAGCGCGTTGGAGGGCGCGACCAGAAAGTCCTCGCGCCCCAGCGCCGGGGTGCTGGGAAGGTCAAAGCCGAGTTGTTTGGGCATCTTAGTCCTCGTCCCGCCCGCTAAGGCCTTGGTAGAGAAGGCTGGATTGGTATTGGTTCACAAGGAACCGGGCCACCACGCCAAGCGCGGCGGCGACGGGGACGGCGACGAGCATACCGACGAAGCCGAACAGCGCACCGAAGACCGACAGGGCCAGCAGCAGCCAGACCGGATGCAGCCCAACAGAGCCGCCGACCAGTTTTGGGGTCAACACGTTGCCTTCGATCACTTGGCCGACCATAAATATTGCGGCAACAATGCCGATCATGTGCCATTCGCCCCAGAACTGGAACAGCGCCAACCCCAGCGCCAGTGCGCCGCCGATCAGCGCGCCGAGATAGGGAATGAACGTGACCAACCCTGCGACGAAGCCCACGACCAGCCCGAATTGCAGTCCCACCACCATGAGCGCCACTGCGTAATAGGTGCCAAGCGCCAGACAGACCGAGCCCATGCCGCGGATGAAGGCCGCGAGCGTGTCGTCAATCTCACCCGCCAATTGGCGGATCACGGGGGCATGGTCGCGCGGGAGCATCTCATCCACGCGGGCGATCATGCGGTCCCAATCGAGCAGCAGATAGACCGACACGACCGGGACGATCACGAACAGAACGGCCACGTTGATCAGGGAAGACACCGACGAGAGCGCCGTATCCAGCAATTCCCCGCCCCGGCTTTGGATCACTTCGCCCACGGATTGCAGCGAGGTGCGGACGGTGGAGCTTTCGTCTTGCAGCGCTGGGAAACGCTCGGTCAGGAACCCGATCAGATCGCGCGCGAGTTGCGGGGCAATGTTGAACAGTTGCACCGCCTGACTGATCAATGTCGGGATCACCAGCAGCGCCATCAAGATGAAGACGAGCAGCCCGGCCACAGTGATGATCGCGGTCGCAAGCGCGCGCGAAGCGCCCATCTTTTCCAGCCGGTCGGCCACAGGGTCGAGGAAATAGGCGATTGCTCCGCCCAGCACGAAGGGCAGCAGCACGGGTCCGAGGAACCAGAGCACGACCATGAACACCACCGCAGCGATGCCCCAATATTTCAACTGGTCCCGGACGGGGAGGGCCATGCACATCTCCTGGTTCTTGCCTGCACACATCGCGGTTTTGCCGGTGTGGTTCAAGGGTTTGCTGGGCAAAGTTATGCGCACATTTTACAACCTATGCCGCTTGGGTTCAAATTTCTGCGCGATGGGCGGGTGGTTTTGTGGCTTTTCAGCCTGCGCGCGTGGACGTAAGGGGGATTGATGACGGATATTGCCACTTCTCCTCAGATCATGAGCTACCGGGACCACTCCCGCGCGTTGCTGCGGTTGGGCGTTCCGCTGATTGGGGGGCTGCTCGGGCAGACGGCGATTAGCATTACCGATACGGTGATGCTGGGCTGGTACGGGGTGGATGCGCTGGCGGCGATCACGCTGGGCTCTTCGTTCTTTCATATCTTCTTTATGTTGGGGTCAGGCTTTGCCTGGGCGGTGATGCCATTGGTCGCGGCGTTTGCGGCCGAAGATGACGAGACCGGCCTGCGCCGCGCGACGCGGATGGGATTGTGGCTGTCCGGCGTCTATGCGCTGATCGTGCTGCCGATGCTGATCTTTCCCGCGCCACTGCTGCGCCTGCTGGGCCAGCCAGAGCAGGTGGCGCTGGATGCGGCGACCTATCTGACGATTGCGGGCTGGGGGCTGTTGCCCGCGCTGGGGGTCATGGTGATCCGTTCCTATCTGGCCGCTTTGGAGCGCACGCAGCCGGTGCTGTGGATCGTGCTCGCCTCCGCTGTGCTGAATGCGCTGATCAATTATGCGCTGATCTTTGGGAACTGGGGCGCGCCGGAGTTGGGACTGGCCGGGGCGGCTTGGGCGTCGGTCTTTACCCAAAGTGCCACTTTTGCGGCTGTGGTGGCCTATGCGGTCTGGGTCTTGCCGCAGCATGACCTGTTCCGCCGGTTCTGGAAGATTGACGGGCCGATGCTGGCGCGTGTTTTCGCGCTGGGCTGGCCGATTGGGCTGACTGCGTTGTCTGAAGTGGGGCTGTTCGCGGCCTCCGCCTTTATGATGGGCTGGCTGGGCACCGTGCCGCTGGCGGCGCATGGGGTGGTGGTACAGCTCGCCTCGATCACGTTCATGGTGCATATGGGCCTCAGCAATGCCGCCACTGTCCGTGCTGGAAATGCCGTGGGCCGCAAGGACCGGCTGCATCTGGCGCGCGGGGCCAATACGGCGACGGTGATGTCGCTGGTTTTTGCCGTTATGACGATCACCGCTTTCCTGACCTTCCCCGAGCCGCTGATTTCCCTATGGCTTGACCCGCAGGACCCGGATTTCGAACTGGTGCTGGCTGTGGGTGTGCAACTGATCGCTATCGGCGCGCTGTTCCAACTGGTTGACGGTGCGCAGGTGATTGCGCTGGGGGTGCTGCGCGGCGTGCAGGATACGCGGGTGCCGATGCTTATGGCGGCCTTCAGCTATTGGGTTGTTGGCGTGCCGTGTTCCTACGTGTTCGGGTTTGTCTGGGGTTGGGAGGGGACTGGCGTGTGGCTGGGCCTCGTCGTCGGGTTAGCCTGTGCGGCGGTGAGCCTGATGTGGCGGTTCTGGCGCACGGCGTTGAAGACGGTTCCGGTGGCACAATAGCGGTGTTCGCATATGGGGGCTTTGCCCCCGTCGCCTTTGGCGAGCCTCCGAGAATAATTTTGGCATAAGCAAGAGCGGCGTCGGGCTTTCCCAAGCAGGTTACGCCCGTTGCTTCCTGTTCTCATCGGCTTGTTGCGCCAGCGCGGTTTCCAAATCCTGCTGTAACTCCTTTGCGCGCGCGATATACGGCTCGTTCTTGTCAGCGGGCAGGTCTTCGCGCCAAAGCTTGGCCAGCTCGCGCACCCCGTAGCGGTCCATTTCGTAGAACACTTTGGTGGCCTCAGCCGCTTCGAACTCGGTCAATCCGATATTTTCCAGCACATAGCGCCCTGCGCGGATGGAACTG
This sequence comes from uncultured Rhodobacterales bacterium, assembly GCA_964590545.1. Lineage (GTDB taxonomy): Bacteria > Pseudomonadota > Alphaproteobacteria > Rhodobacterales > Rhodobacteraceae > Aliishimia. The sequence continues at coordinate 24,879 of CAZPXE010000006.1, forward strand.
TCGAACATTTCGCGCACGATATCATCCGCTCCGGCCTGATAGAGGCGATAGACGGTGCGCCGGTCATAGGCGCGGGCGACGATATGCAGGTCGGGGCGTTGACTGCGGGCGTAGTGGACCAGCTTGACTGCAGCTTCCGGATCATCCAGCGCCACAACCAGCACGCGCGCCTCTTTCAGCCCGGCGCGGCGCAGGATGTCCGGGCGGGACGGATCGCCCAGATAGCCTTTATACCCAAAGCGCCGCATCAGTTGGATCGTGTCGATATTGTGGTCCAGAACCACGGTTTTATGGCCCGATCCAACCACAAGGCGGTTCACGATCTGCCCAAACCGCCCGATGCCTGCGACGATGACCGGCCCGTCATCCTCGAACTCTTCTTCGGTGGCCTTGGGCGCAGCGCGATTCGCGCGTTTGGTTAACTGGTCGTACAGGATGAACATCAGTGGCGTGATCAGCATAGTAAGCGCGATCACCAACAGCAGGCTTTCGGCAATTGGCCCACTAATGACGCCCTGTTGTTCCGAGAAGGCAGCGAGCACAAAGCCAAACTCGCCCGCCTGCGCCAGACCCAGCGTGAACAGCCACAGATGCCGGCCTTGCAGCCCAAAGGCGCGGCCCACGGCATAGAGCACCGCGCCTTTCACGATCAGCACCAGCAGCGCCATGGAAATCAGCGCCCAGAACTCGTCTGCCAGTAGCGTGAAGTTGATGCCTGCCCCGACGGTGATGAAGAACAGGCCCAGCAGCAGGCCTTTGAACGGCTCAAGGTCAGTTTCCAATTCGTGCCGGAATTCTGAGGAGGCGAGGACCACGCCCGCGATAAACGCACCCAGCGCCGGGGACAGACCCACGAGTGTCATAAGGAACGAAATCGCGACGACGATCAGCAGGGCGAGGGCGGTATACATCTCGCGCAGTCGTGCAGCGTGGATATAGCGAAAGACCGGGCGGGTTGCGAAGATGCCGGTGAGGATCACGGCGGCGATGGCACCGACTGTGACAAGCGTGACGCCCCAGCCGGGCAGTCCTTCGACCAGCGAATAACTGTGCCCGTGATGGCCACCCTCGTGCCCATGATCGACAAGGTTGCGCTGGATGGACCCGTCCGGGGCGATTTCTGCAATCGGGGTGAAGGCGAGCAGCGGGAGCAGGGCCAGAATGGGGATCACGGCGATGTCTTGGGTCAGCAGGACCGAGAAGACAGACCGCCCGCCGCGCGTGCGCATCAGGTTCTTTTCATTCAGTGTTTGCAGGACGATAGCGGTCGAACTTAACGCAAGGGTCAGGCCAATCGCCAGCCCGGTACCGATCGTGGTGCCATAGGCCATCGCCACGCCCATCAGCGCCGCCGAGCTTAGCCCCACTTGCAACCCGCCCATGCCGATCAGGCGGTGGCGCATGTCCCACAGCGCGCGCGGCTCCAACTCCAACCCGATCAGGAACAGCATCATCACGACGCCAAATTCCGCGAAATGCTGCAAGTCCTGCGTTTCCGAGCCGACCAGCCCCAGCACGGGCCCAATCGCGATCCCGGCGGCCAGATAGCCCAGCACCGATCCCAGTCCCAGCCGCGCCGCAATCGGCACCGCGATCACGGCGGCAGCGAGGTAGATAGAGGCGAGGAAAAGGAAACTGTCCATGAGTTCTCCGTTCTGGAGCGGTCTTTACGTCGGTAGGGGGCCATCCTGCTTTAGCTGATCCATCACGATCTGGCTATGCACCCGCGCGACCGCATTATGGGGCAGAAGTATCTCGTGGATCAGCCGGTTCATATCTGCCAAATCTGCACAATAAACGTGCAGCAGGTAGTCCGCATCGCCGGTCATCGTCCATGCGCTGGTGATCTGCGGCGTCGTCCGGACCATGCGCGCGAAGCTGACGGAGGTCTCGGGTCCATGCTCGTTCAGATGCACCTGCACGAAGCCCTGCACCGTCAGCCCCGCCTTGCGCGCATCCAGCCGGGCGATGGTGGCGCGGATATACCCTTCGGCCTCAAGCCGCTGACGGCGACGACCGGCTTGGGAGGCAGACAGGTTCAATCGCTCGCCCAGTTCCTGCGCGGTGAGTTGGGCATTTTGCTGGAGCGTGGCGAGCAGGCGATTGTCGGTATCGTCGAGGGACATGCGTGGAACCTGCGTGTATTGTGGGTTTCATGCGTGAGTGTAGCGCAAATTTACCTATATGGTAAGAAATTTGCGCGAAATCGGCGTAAGATCACAAGTATCCTGCGCAAAATACGCACAAAATGGAGCCGCCCTATGGGACCTTTCCCCCACGATGCCCCGAAATCCGTCATCTGCGCCGAGAACCCCGCTGGCACCGATGGGTTTGAGTTCGTCGAATTCGCCTCTGCGAACCCCGAGGAGCTGCGCGAGGTGTTTCGCAAGATGGGCTACACCCATGTGGCCAACCACAAGACGCAAGAGATCGAGCTTTGGCAGCAGGGCGACATCACCTATGTTCTGAACGCCGACCCGAACAGTTTCGCCGCGCGCTTTGTCGAAGAGCACGGCCCTTGCGCGCCCTCGATGGCGTGGCGCGTGGTGGATGCGCAAAAGGCGCTGGACCATGCGGTGTCGAAAGGCGCGACGGAATATACCGGCCCCGGCAAGGTGATGGATGTGCCTGCGATCTATGGGATCGGCGGCTCGCTTCTGTATTTTATCGAGCAGTATTACGACACCTCGCCCTATAATTGGGAGTTTGACTGGATCGCGCAGAGCAAGCCGGAAAGCGTCGGGTTCTACTATCTCGACCACCTCACGCATAACGTTTTCAAGGGCAATATGGACAAATGGTTCCGGTTCTACGGTGATCTGTTCAACTTCCGTGAAATCCGGTTTTTTGACATTGAGGGGAAGTATACCGGGCTGCTCAGCCGCGCGCTCACCTCGCCCTGTGGGCGCATCCGCATTCCGATCAACGAAGACCGGGGTGAGACAGGGCAGATCGTCAATTACCTCAAGAAATACAATGGCGAAGGCATTCAGCATATCGCCGTCGGTGCGCGGGATATTTATGACGCGACGGATGCGATTGCGGAAAATGGTCTGAAGTTCATGCCCGGCCCGCCTGAGACGTATTATGATCAGTCCTTTGATCGCGTGCAGGGCCATGATGAGCCGGTGGAGCGGATGAAGTGCCACGGCATTCTGATCGACGGCGAAGGCGTTGTGGACGGGGGCGAGACGAAGATTTTGCTGCAAATCTTCTCCAAAACCGTGATCGGTCCGATTTTCTTCGAGTTCAT
>CAZPXE010000007.1:0-24092 GCA_964590545.1 uncultured Rhodobacterales bacterium
CGCATTCTGGTAACGAACGACGATGGCATCGGCGCGCCCGGTCTCAAGGTTCTGGAAGAGATCGCGGCCGAGATCGCAGGCCCAGACGGCGAAGTCTGGACCGTCGCCCCCGCGTTCGAGCAATCTGGCGTTGGCCATTGCATCAACTACACCAAGCCCACGATGCTGTCGAAACTGGATGAACGCCGCTTCGCTGCTGAAGGCAGCCCCGCCGATTGCGTGCTGGCAGGTGTGCATCACATCTTGCCCAACCGCCCCGATCTGGTGCTGTCCGGCGTGAACCGGGGCAATAACTCCGCAGAAAACACCCTCTACTCCGGCACCATCGGCGCGGCGATGGAAGCGGCGCTGCAAGACCTGCCCGCCGTGGCCCTGTCGCAATATTACGGCCCCGATAATGTTACCGCCCCCGATCCGTTCGAAGCCGCGCGCGCATATGGAGCCGCCTCCGTGCGCGCCGCAATGAAAGCCGGGTTCGACGAGCGCGCGTCTTATAAACGCTTCTACAACGTCAACTTTCCCCCCGTCCTCGCCGCCGCTGTCAAAGGGCTGAAAGCCGCCCCGCAAGGTCGCCGCCCCGGCGTTTACTTCGGTACAGCGCCGTTCCAGTCGCCGTCGGGGCGCGAATACCTTTGGATCAAAGGCGGCGATCAACGCACCCCTACAGCGCCCGACGCCGACGCCGCGCTGAATTTGGACGGCTGGGTCACGATCACGCCCATGCGCGCCGACCTGACCGACCGGGACGCATTGGCAGCCGTCGAGGCCGCGCTGACATGATAGAACACGCCGAGCGGCAGATGCAGTTCCTCTACGCCCTGCGCTCTCGCGGGGTGACGGATAAATCCGTGCTGCAAGCGATGGAGTTAATCGACCGCGGCCCGTTCATCACCGGCCTTTTCTCCGAACGCGCCTATGAGGACACGCCCTTGCCCATCGCTTGCGGCCAAACCATCTCGCAGCCTTCCATTGTCGGGCTGATGACCCAAGCGCTGCAAGTTACGCCGCGCGACAAGGTGTTGGAGGTTGGCACGGGCTCTGGCTACCAAGCCGCAATTCTGTCGAAGCTGGCGCGGCGCGTTTATACCGTCGACCGCCATCGCCGTCTGGTGCGCGAAGCCCGCGCGATTTTCGAGCAGCTTGATCTGGTCAATATCACCGCCATCACCGGCGACGGCTCCTTCGGGCTGGAAGAACAAGCCCCCTTCGATCGCATCATCGTAACAGCCGCTGCCGAGGACCCGCCCGGCCCGCTCTTGGCGCAATTGAAAATCGGGGGTATCATGGTGGTACCCGTTGGCCAGTCCGACGCGGTGCAAAGCCTGATCCGGGTGCGCAAAACCGAAGACGGTCTTGACTATGACGAGCTGCGCCCGGTGCGATTTGTGCCGCTTTTGGAAGGGCTTGGCAAAGACTAATAAGCGCCGCGAGACAGGCGGCATGGCAGTGCATAAAAGCCCGCAAAGATGGGCGGTGTGAGGATAAGCAGATGAGTGACTTCCGACAAACTGGGCGGACGACGCGCCGTATGGCCGTGGCCTTTGGCGCGCTTCTGGCGCTTGGGGCCTGCGAAGACGGGTTCGATCTGGACCTGCGCGGCGCAACCGGGGACGGGTTCACCACCGCACCCGCAGCCCAAGCCGCCCGTGCGAACCGGCCCGATCCGGATGACCGGGGCGTGATTTCCTACCCCAATTACCAAGTTGCTATCGCGCAGCGCGGCGATACCGTCGCGACGGTGGCGGAACGGCTTGGCACCGATGCCGAGGCGCTCGCGAAATTCAATGGCCTGCCAATCGATGCAACGCTCCGGCGCGGCGAGGTGATTGCCCTGCCCACACGCGTGGCCGAACCCTCGCCCGAAACTGGCGCGGCAGGCACCGGGCCGATCCAGCCCCCCGCTGTGGATGTGACAACGCTGGCCGGACAAGCCATCGACAATGCCGCGCCCACACCGCCGACCCCGCAACCCGAACCTGCCGCACAGACCGGCAAGGAGCCGATCCGCCACAAGGTCACACGGGGCGAGACGGCCTATTCCATCGCGCGGCTTTACAAAGTCACGGTGCGCGATCTGGCCCGCTGGAATGCGCTTGGCCCGCAATTCGCCGTGCGTGAAGGGCAGTTCTTGTTGATCCCTCAAGCCGATGCCGAACCTCCGGCCCAAACCGAAACCGCTGCAACCGCGCCGGGCCAAGGCACAGCGACGCCACTTCCCCCTTCTGCCGAAAAGCCGCTTCCTCGGGAAACCCAAACGAAGCCAGCCACGCCGCCACCAGCCCCAGATTTGGGCAAGCAAACCAAGCCGACACCGGGCGGCAGCGGCATCTTCGCAACGCCGGTGCAAGGCAGCATCATCCGCGACTATGCGAAGGGCCGCAATGAAGGCATCGACATCAAGGGGACAGCGGGCGCATCCGTCAAAGCCGCAGAAGCGGGCACCGTCGCCGCGATCACGGAAAGCGCCGATGGTGTGCCGATCATCGTGATCCGGCACGAGGATAATTTGCTGACCGTCTACGCCAATGTAACGGATGTGTCGGTCGCAAAAGGCGACAAGGTCCGGCGTGGGCAAGGCATTGCGAAACTGCGCTCTGGCGAGCAGTCCTTCGTGCATTTCGAAGTGCGCCAAGGGTTCGACAGCGTCGATCCGAATGAGTATCTGGGCTGACGCTTTGACTGGCGCAGCGCCGGCTCAAGGCCGGAGCTGCGTTAGCTAACAGCCACGCCCTTTCGCCCGGCCAGATCCGTGAAGTACTGCCACGCCACCCGACCTGAGCGAGAGCCGCGCGTGGCCTGCCACTCAATCGCTTCGGCGCGCAGGTCTTCGTCACTGACCTCGACCCCGTAGGCGTCGCAATAGCCCCGGATCACCGCCAGATACGCGTCCTGATCGCAGGGGTGGAAGCCGAGCCACAGCCCGAAGCGATCGGACAAAGACACCTTTTCCTCGACCGCTTCTGATGGGTTGATCGCCGAGCCGCGCTCATTCTCGATCATATCGCGCGGCATCAGGTGGCGGCGGTTCGACGTGGCGTAAAGCACCACATTATCGGGCCGCCCCTCGATCCCACCATCCAGAACCGCCTTGAGCGATTTGTAATGGGCGTCGTCATGGCCGAAGCTGAGATCGTCACAGAACAGAATGAACCGCCCCGGCGCACCGCGCAGCAGGTTCAGCAGACGGCCCACCGAAGGCAAGTCCTCCCGCTGCAATTCCACGACTTTCAAGAATTCATGTGATGCATGAACTTCTGCATGTATCGCTTTGACAAGGCTGGATTTCCCCATACCTCGTGCACCCCACAAAAGCGCGTTGTTCGCAGGTAGTCCTTGGGCAAACTGCACCGTGTTGGCCAGCAGCGTATCACGCGGCCGATCCACGCCGATCAGCAAATCCAAAGCAACGCGGCTAATCTGTGGCACCGGCTCCAACCGGTCCGGGTCCACGTGCCAGACATAGCCCGCCGCCGCGTCCCAATCCGGCGCTGCCAGAGGCGCAGGAGACATCCGCTCCAGCGCCTCGGCGATCCGCGTCAACGTCTCGTCACTCACTTCAGATCCTCGTCGAAGGCTTCTTCATCGTCATAGTAACCTTCAGCCTGCAACTGCTCCTCGCGCTTCTTCTCTACGCGGGCGACAAGGAAAATCGACACCTCGTAGAGGCCATAAACCACCACGAACAGGATCAATTGCGTGATCACATCCGGCGGCGTCACCAGCGCGGCGAGCACTAGAATCCCCACCATCGCGTATTTGCGCACGTTGCCCAGCCCCTCGGACGAGACAAGTCCGGCTTTGCCCATCAGCGTCAGCAGCACCGGAAGCTGAAAACACAAGCCAAAGGCGAGGATGAATTTCAGCGTGATATCAAGGCTTTCGTTGACCTTTCCGTTGAACACGATGCGCGGGCCGTCATTCTTGGCCGCTTGCACTGCCTCACCGCCCACACCACCTGTGGCCGCGTTGAAAATGTTGATGAAGGACGAACCATCCGCAAAGGCCAGCAGGAACGTCATCGCCAGCGGCGTCACCACGAATTGTGCGAAGCTCGCCCCCAGAATGAACATGATAGGCGAGGCCAGCATGAAGGGCAAAAAGGCATTCTTTTCAGTGCGGTAAAGGCCCGGTGCCACAAACCGCCACAGCTGGAAGCCAATCACCGGAAACGCGAGCCCAAAGCCGAACACCATCGACACCCGGAACAGCGTGAACAGATATTCCTGCGGGCTGGTATATTGGAAGACCGGGTTGGGATCGCCCAGATTGCGCAGCGTGTCGTAAATCGGGTTCAGCAGAAAGTTCAGCACATGCGCAGCAATGAACTCGCCCTGAATGGGCACGAAAAACACCGAAATCGCGATCAGGAACGCGATAACTGACCGGATTAGCCGCGTACGCAGCTCCGCCAGATGCTCGATCAGCGGGGCGGTGCTGTCTTCAATATCTTCTTCGGCAGCGCTCATTCACTATCCTTCGGGGCAGGCTTTGCGGCCGCCTCTAACTCGTCCGCCTTGGCCAGCGCTGCATCCGCTTCCCGTTTCATCCGGTCTGCTGCAGCCCGCGCTGTCGCGGCTTCGATTTTCTTGGCATTTTCCGCGCGTTCTGCCGCGAGCTTGCCGGTTTCACTTTCCGGATCGATGTCCGCCATCGCGCTGTTGGCGGCGTCTTTGACACCGCTCACCGCCGACTGCATCGGGTTGGTCGCAGCGTTCAGGGTCTTTTTAATGTCCTTCACGCCCGCCTCATCCGCGGCCTGATTCATCGCGGTCGAAAACTCGCGCGCCATGCCCCGCATCTTGCCCACAAACTGCCCCGCCTTGCGGAACATAACGGGCAAATCCTTGGGACCGACGATAATCAGCGCCACGATGCCGATGACCAAAAGCTCGGCAAAGCCAAGATCGAACATGCGTTTACGCCTTGTCTTTGTCTGCGTCCGCCGGGGTCACATCCTTGGCCGCTTCGGCTGCATCCTCGGCCTCAAGCTCTTCTTTGCCTTCGTTGATGCCCTTCTTGAAGCTGGTGATGCCCTTGCCCACTTCGCCCATCAGCGACGAGATTTTGCCGCGCCCAAATAGCACAAGCACAACGATTGCGATCAGCAGGATGCCGGGAAGTCCAATGTTACCAATGCCCATTTCGCGTTCCTTTCGAGAATTGAGGGTCTGTTTGATCCCATAGGTACGAATGCGGCGCGGCTTCGCAATCACGATTGGGGGATTTGGTAAGCGCGGTGTGGCGGAAAATGCGGGGTTTCGCCCGCTTGCGCAAGCCAACTGACAGGTTTATGTCAGTTGGCAACCCGTAAATGAGGATCATCGCAACACATATGGAGATTCGCGTGATGAAACCTCTGACCTTCCCTTTGGCCGCTCTGGCCGCTCTCACCTTCCTGCCCGCTGACACGGCGCGCGCGGCGGGCGCTGACATTCCGCAAGTCGCTGAAATCGTGACGTTTAAGCTGGTAGGGAGCGCCGATGAGACTGCATTCCTAACCGCTGCTGCCGGGATGACGCCTTTTCTGGAAAGCACTGGCGCGGTCATTACGCGGCGGCTGAGCAAAGGCGATGATGGTCTGTGGACCGATCACATCGTGTGGACATCGCTGGCGCAGGCCCAAGCCGCCGCCGAGGCGATGATGCAACGGCCCGAAGCCGCTCCTTTCATGGCGCTGATTGACCCGGACACGGTCATGATGCGCCATGAGATGATCCTGTTCCAGGCGGAGTAAGCGATGCGGCGCACGGACCGGCTGTTCGATCTTTTGCAAATCCTGCGCGACGGCAAGCTGCACACCGCGCAGGAGATGGCCGAGGATTTGGGCGTGTCCGTGCGCACCATCTATCGCGATATGGAGACGCTGCAGATGTCCGGCGTCCCTGTCGAGGGCGAGCGTGGCGTCGGCTATATGGCCACCGGCGCGATTACCCTGCCGCCATTGTCGCTCACCGCGCAAGAACTGGAGGCGCTGAATCTTGGCATCGCCATTGTGGCCGAAGCCGCCGACCCCGAGCTTGCCCGCGCCGCCGCGAGCCTTGGCGACAAAGTCGATGCAGTGCTGCCCGAACAGGTGATTTCCGAAGCGGACGCTTGGAAATTCGCCGTCTACCCCTTCGCCAACGCCGCGCGGGGAGTGGGCCACATGGCGACGCTGCGCAGCGCGATCAAAGCCCGCCAAAAACTCCGCCTCGCCTATCGCCGCATTGACGGGACGCCGTCGACCCGCGTGATCCGGCCTTTGCACATGGAATATTGGGGCCGCGTCTGGACCCTGACCGCGTGGTGCGAAATGCGTGGGGATTTTCGGGTGTTTCGGGTGGACCTGATCGAGGAAGCCAGCGCGTTGCCAGAGTTGTTCACCGATGAGGCGGGCAAGACGCTGGCCGACTACCTGAAGAGTATTGAGTAACGCGTTTTGGCTGGCCGCCGGGGGTTTTGCACCCCCGGACCCCCGCAAAGTATTTGAAACCCGAAGAAGGTGGGCGCGCCCTCAGAAGAGGCCGTTGAACCGATCTGGCAATTTGTATTGGGTTGGAAATTCGGGGCGCTTGAACTCGTAATACCCGGTGTCGCCGCGCGGCGCGAAGCTGCGCTGCATTTTGCGGCGGACCCATTTGAGGTCAAACCCCTCTTCCATTTTTAGGTCAGCGAAGGCGTCAAAAATGGCCCGGTCCTCACCGCGTGCTTCTGCGAACCAATGGCGGCCAATCGCGGCGTCTTTGACTGATCCGCCCACATCTGCCGTCACCGCGTTGCGCCGATCCATCGCCTCAGCATATGCGGAAAAGTCGCAGAATTTCAGGTGCATAAGGTAAAGTGCATCCGGTGTGTGCAGCTTGCCGTATTGCGCGAAATGCCCGCCGCGCGACAGTTTCGCCGGGGTCGAGGTGATACAGGGTTTCGAGTAATGCGGCGCAAGGCGCACATGGCGACGTGGGCCAAGGATTTGATCGTCGGCGGGCTGGTCCTCACGATCGATCCGGTGGATCACCTCCAGCCCGACGGGGGTATAGATGCGATTTTCCGGCGCCTGTTCGAGCCACTCGCGCAGGTTCATGCCCGCATCCGGGTCAACCACCACCAACTCGTCAACATCGCCAACAATCACATGGCGGTAGTATCGCCGCAGCCCGCCCACGAGATTGTTCAGCAGCCCCCAGCGTTTCACATCGAAATTCTTATGCGGATCGCCCGGAATGCCGATGATGTTGCAGCCTTCCGCGAGGTCTGCGACCTCCGCCCCGCGGCCGTGATTGATGACATAGCAATTCTCACGCCCAAACATCGCTCCGTAATGGCGCAGCCAGGCGCGCAGGAAGAACGCATCATCCCGCACCATTGTCACAGCGGCAACTGTTTGCATCGGCCTGCCCTTTTTACTTTTGCGCCAAGTGTAACGCCTGACTACGCTTTAGAGAATCGCAAAATGTGCTGCATTTTCCAAAGCAAGGACGCCGCCCCGATGCTGGACCCTGATTTCGCTGCAACCGGCTTCGCTTCGGTCATCCCGGACGGCGCGCAGATCACCCGGTTCCATGTGCTGGGCGAGCGGTCTTCAGGCACCAATTACGTCAAACGCCTGCTCGGGCGGAATACCTCGCTGCGACCGAGCGAGGCGTTGGGCTGGAAACACGGTTTCGTTCAGGCGCGCGCGATTCCTGTCGACCTTCTGGTGATCGGTGTGGTGCGGCGCGCGGATGACTGGCTGCGCTCGATGCATACCAAGCCGTGGCACTGTAGCTCCGCTCTGCAATCGCTTGAATTTTCGGACTTTATCCGCGCCGAATGGGATACGATCATCGACCGCCCGCGCTATTTCGAAGGCGCGCAGGATGCCGGAGAAGTCGGCCAGCCACTGATGCAGGATCGCCACCCACTGACCGGCGCGCGGTTTGAGAATTTGCTGGCGTTGCGGCACGCCAAGCTGCAAGCCTTGCTCAGCTTTGCCCGGCGCGATTGCGCCTTCATATTGCTTCGCATGGAGGATGTAATCGCTGCGCCAGAACAGACCCTTGCGCGGATCGCAAACGCCTTGAGCCCAACGATCATGAACGACAGCTACCGCCCGGTGGTCAAACGCCTTGGCGCGAAATTCAAACCCAACGTCCCGAACCGCCCCGCAACGCCAGCCACCCTGCCCGAGGCCGATCGCGACTGGCTGCGCCACGCAATCGACGGCGCGCAAGAGCGCCACTTGGGCTACGCATATTAAGCGAAGGGGGGGAAGTGGCGCGGTTGACGGGGCTCGAACCCGCGACCCCCGGCGTGACAGGCCGGTACTCTAACCATCTGAGCTACAACCGCGCGTGAGGGGTGGATTAAGGGAGCGCCGCTGCGCCGTCAATGGCGAAATTCAGCCGAACGACAATTTTTTGATCCCTTTGCTAACCAGCCTTTAAGAAACGCAATCTAGCGTGGTGATGAACCCAAAAGGCCTGCCCCATCGCCAGACGATGCGTGGTTTGCTGAACCGCGACGCAAATGTCCGGATAAAGACGTTACAGGCATCATATGACGCGCAAATCGCGACACAAACCGGCAGTTGACGAAGCAGATATCTCGCACACGGCTCAGCGCAAACGAAACAGTTATGGCAGTTATCGAAACAGACACATTTGCCGGCGGCATTTTTCGCTGGAAATTCAGTTCTCTTGGTCACCGTGTTGTCAGCTTGACCCTGCTGACATCGACGGTGTTTGCATTCGTTGCAACCTCGGTTCAGATGACAATGCTGTTTTTCCACGAGCGCGGCAAAACTCTACATGTTTTTGAGCAAATCGAAATGGTCTATCTGCGCCGCGTAGAACAGGCCCTTTGGCCATTGGACGAAGCGCAACTGAATTTTCTGCTCGACGGAATTTATGCCCGGCCCGATGTAACCCGAGTTGAAATAGTACACCAGGACGCCGCGCAGCGCGACGTCTCTCGCGGCATTGAAGCCGGCTCGAAAGACGCAGCGCGCCTTTATGCGCTCAGTGCGCCAACCGGTGTTGCCGCGCCGCCCGCCCACCTGTCTGTTACACTTTCATTCGATCGGGTGTGGCAAACAGTGCAGCGACACGTGCTGACAACATTGCTTACCGATCTCGCGAAAGCAGTCGCCATCGGCACGTTGATGCTGTGGATTTTTGACAGGCTTGCGACGCGGCGGCTCCGCCTTTTGGCAAATCAAGTGCTAACGACCACCTGGCGCGACACAGTGCCCGGAGGAAACCGGAACCATACGGTTAACGCCTTCCCAGATGAGATCGACGGAGTAATTGAAGCCTTAGAGCAAATGCGCGCGCAAGCCCGCACTGCCTACGAATCCCTTGCCTCAGCGAATGCGCATACCGAAACGCTTAACATAGCTTTGGCCGCTGCAAATCGGGAACAAGCAGAACTGACCAGTGCGCTAAGCCATGATCTTGTAACGCCGGTAAACACTTTGCACATGTTGATGTCGGAACTGCAAATCCTGCATAAATGTGGGACGCTCGAAGGCGGTGAGGCCGCTGCCACACTGACCGACGCACACAAAACGCTGGAGAGAATGCGGGCGCAAATTCAGGGTGTTGTGCAATATTCCGCATTGCTGAGCACAGACCCTAAGAAAGTGGCTGTTGATCTCGACACTGCAATGGCATCGCAACTTGATCGCGTGCATCAAATGGCTACTGATTATCCCGCACGTTTTGACTGCACCTTGCTCGGCCGCGCCATGGCAGAGCCGCAGGAGGTCAAAATTCTGTTTTACGAGTTGCTGCGAAACGCGGTGCTGTATCGTGCCGAGGGTCGGGAAAACCTGATTACCATACGACGTTTTAGTCCCAATCAGGCGGGATTCATTGGTGTTGAAGTCGCTGACACCGGATGCGGTGTTGAACCCAGTCAGATCAATCTTGCATTCCAACTCTTCGCGCGCCTGAGCAGTTATGCGGCTGCGCCAGGCTCCGGCGTAGGTTTGGTGTTATGTCGCAGAATTGTTGAACGCCATGGTGGCACGATCACGATGGTGTCTGACCCCGGCGTCGGAACCTGTGTTCGGGTCACGTTACCGGCAGAGGTTCCCGATGGCTGAACTCGGGTCCATCATGGTGATAGATGACGAAGATATAGATCAACGCATCTACCAACGTATCATAGAGCGGTCGGGGCTCACCACGGAGCTACTGCAATTTACCGCGGCGCCTGACGCTTTAACATGGCACAGAAATCATCCCGACAGACAGTTGGACCTGCTGTTCTTGGATATCAACATGCCCTTGATGAGTGGTTTCGAATATCTTGCCAAACTGACTGAACTTGTCCCCCCTGCCCAGATCGGAGCGGTTTTTGTGATGAGCACCTCTCTTGATCCCCGCGATGCCGCACGCGCAGATGCGCATCCGTTGGTGGATGGGTTTTGCTGCAAACCACTGGACTCAGATCAACTCGCCGATGCTGTACGGGTTTTGAGGCGAAAGACGATAGATCGCACTTCATGATGCCCGTACCGCTACATCGCAATGCTCAGCACGCCTCGCTCTTGAGCGTCCAGCCAGCTAAAATTCTTGTCTTTTCAAGTCTGTGACTTTCAATCAACTGAGTGCTTAACGCCCCAAGCCCCGTCACGTCATGTCACGTCAGAGGCTTTCCAACACGTTCTTTATCCCTAAGGGAGAACAATTACCAAGGGATGCCGGACCTCATAACTTTGAAGTTCCCGCCCTGATATCCTGTCGGCCTTGCGGATTTCAAACCGATGATTTCACACTTCATGATTTTTGAGAAAGACTGTTGGCAGCGCAATAGTCTTGGGGCGTCTAACTACGTTGGCTTTTGCGGTCGCGGCGCGTGTTGAGCGACGTTCGATTTCCAAGCCTTGTCCGGGTCACTGACCGGCGCAAAACAGCTCGACAAATGTGCGGCTTAGGACATCCACACATTCTGCATCGACGCATGGTTCTCTGCTCTTAACCAAAAAGACAATGCGCGCCTATCACTCACAACCCAAGCGGCAAAAAAGCCCTCGGCTCCTCAGTCTGTCGATCTAAGCGGAGCCTTCACGCGCCGACGGGATTTTAGTGCCGCGTTTCATCGTCCTTCCGGGCGCCTTCTTCCGCATCTTCACCGACCGTTTTCATCTCTTCAAACTCGAAATCTTTTTCCGGCGCCAGAAATTCAGAAATGAAAGATTTCAGCTTTGCACTCATGTCGGTGTCAAGCGTCGCGGCCACCGCTTCAACCTCCGTCGGGGCGCGTAAAATGGCGCGTGAGGCGATTTCGGTTCCCAAAACATTTGAGATCACAATGTGATTTTCGTCGCGCCCCTGCTCCTGATCACGGTGGTTCCGCAACGCTGCGCGTGAAGACCAGAAATCAAGCGCACTTTGCCCGTCTCTGCGACTTGGCAACTGAGGCTCCGGCAGAGCTTTTTTACGGGTCGCAGTTATCAGCGAGTGAATGCGTGACAATGACAGGTCAGACTTCGTTATGAACGCATCGCAACCTTGCATCAGGCTTGTATCCCGCAACCCCTGATCTTCCCGGCCAGAGATCATGACAGAATAGGCCCCCACATTGCGCGTACATGTTCGCAGTTTCTGCATGGCGTCCAGGCCGGTGCCGTCGGACAGCGCAAAATCGACAAGTACCAAATCGAATGTCTCTGCGTCCAAGCGCTCTGAAAAACTGCCCAGACAGACTGCTTCGGACAGGTGGACACCGCGCGGCTCCGCCAGTTCGAACCACCGGCGAAGACGCTTTCTGTCAAAAGAGTCGTCATCCAATATCAGGATCTTGATCGGGAGATCCGCTTGAAATTCTACATGATCGGGAGTTTGCGCAACTGCTCTGTTCATCTTTGTCACCCAACTTAGGTCTTACGTTGTGGAAGTTGTGGCGGGTCTTACTCCAGCCCCGGCACGCCAAACCGCTCTGACGGTTCTAAACCGCGATCGTTGAGCGTAATCCTTAGGCGCAATCCGCCGCTCGCTTTGTCGATCCCTGCAAAAACCGTGCCGCCATGCTGGCGCGCAATGCGGTGAACAATTGTTAAGCCCATACCGCTGCCTTCCATCTCATCTCGACGATTCAGCGTCGTCATGGGGCGGAAAATCCGTGCCAGATCGCGCAGCGGAACGCCCGGACCATTATCGAGGAACTCAAGCGTAACCATGTCGTCAGCGCGCCAGCCTGATATTTGCAGTTGCGCAACGGCCTCTCGGGCCGCGCAATGCTTAACCGCATTTTCGATAAGGCATTTGAACAAGACGAAAATATCTTTGTACCCAATCGTCAGCACCGGCAAGGTTGCAGGGCAACTGACAGTGAAACCTTCCGGTACCGGGTTTTCCGCCAGCACACGTTCGAGCACTAACGACAGATCTACGCGGGTGACTTCCTGCAAACGTCCGACGCGGGAATAGACCAGCAAGTCCAGCAGCATACGATCCAACCGCCGTGCATGACGTTCGAGCAAATCGAAATCCTCACGCATGTCCACGGTCAGCTCGACGCCGTTGGCTGAGAAGTCTTCGCGCAGCCAGACGGGAACTTCGCTTAGTGCGCGGGCAGAATTGCGAAGATCATGGCTTACGATGTAAACGAACTCGTCCAACTCAGAGGCCGGCTCCGCCGGTTCGATCTTCATCAACCCTTCGCTTTGCGCCTGCAAAGTGGTTGTGTCCATTATCGCCATCGTACCAATTCCTGCTCGCTTTGCATGCCAGCGCAGAGTGAGCTTTGCTTACCTATTGGGCACTGTATGGCGGCCAAGTTTGAAGATGCGGTTAAGCCGGGCGATCAAACCTCAACCATCTGGCAATGGGATGAATTCGGCGTCATCGGTAGGCGGCAATTGGAAACGTCCATGGGCCCAATCGCCTGCGCGCCACGCCTCTTTTGCCGCCTCAATCTTCTCTTTCGAGGAGGCAACAAAGTTCCACCAGATATGACGCGGTCCGCCCAAAGTGGCGCCGCCCAGCAGCATCACCCGCGCCCCTTGCGGCCCCGCTTTCATCGAGACCGGATCGCCGGGGCGGAAAATCATCATTTGCCCAGCTTCAAAGGTCTGACCGGCAATTTCCACTTCGCCCACAGTGACATAGGCGCCGCGATCCTCATGATTGTCAGGCAGCGGGATCTGCGCGCCGGGCTCCAGCACCGCATCGGCATAGAACATCTCGGACGGCACCTCGAGCGGTGCGCGCTCGCCCCAGGCATCGCCGAGGATCAGCCGCACCTCTTTCCCTTCGCCTTGCAGAAACGGCAGATCGGGCTTTGGAACATGGACAAAGTCGGCGGGCATCTCTTCTTTATCTTCCGGCAGCGCGATCCAGGTCTGGATGCCGAACAGATTGTAAGGCGCGGCGAGCATATGTTCATCCACACGCTCGGAATGGGTAACGCCATGACCCGCCGTCATCAGATTCACCGCGCCCGGTTCGATCCATTGATCGGTGCCAAGGCTGTCGCGGTGGTGGAACTTGCCCTTGTAAAGATACGTGACCGTCGACAGGCCGATATGCGGGTGCGGGCGAATGTCGATTCCCTGCCCGGTCAGAAACTCCGCCGGGCCCATCTGATCAAAGAAGATGAACGGGCCGACCATTTGCCGTTTCGGCGCGGGCAACGCCCTGCGCACTTCGAAATCACCAAGATCACGCGCCCGCGGCACAATCACTGTTTCAATCGCGTCGATCTGCGTGCCAAGCGGCACATCGGGGTCAAGGATGGGGTTCCAGCTCATGGTGGTGTTCCTTTACTTTGCTTGCTTGAGCAGGAATTTAACGTCGGGCCTGCGCACATAAACATCCACCACCCCATGTCATCTGTGCGCAGACGCACAAAACCAGCACAAGCGAAGTTTCGCCTGACACAAACGCGCAATGTCTAAGCCATTGCCTAAATCGCACGCTTCTTCCTATAGTGCCTGAATTGATACGAAACGTATTGCGTTACGCGGGAGATTTTTTTTGGCCCCTTTACCCGAGCAACAACAGAAGTTTGTTGAGAAATATGTAGCATCGCCCCCGGCCCCCGTCGGCAATTGCGAAGTCACGGATGAGATGAATGCCCGCCTGTTGGAGCTCTCGCCCGAAGAGCTGATCAAGGCGGACCTGACCGTTGGCAATGTTGAAGCGCTGTTTGAGCCCGAAAATATGCTCAAGCTGCAAGACGCGACGTATGAATATGCAGATACCGAAGAGGAACGGCAAAGCCTTGCGGTATTGATGCGGCAGATCGAAGGGCCGGACCTGTCCGGGGATGCGCGCGCAAAACTGGTCTCTGATCTCGCTGCCGCCTTGGGCGAAAGCGAAAAGGAGATGGACACCGATTACGGCCGCTTCATCGTCTTGCGCAAACAGCAGGATGCAAACCGGGCCGAGCTTCAGAAAAAAGAAGACAAAAAGCCGAAAGATGAACGTGAGGACAAGTCCGTCCCGCCGCTGAACGAAGACCAACACTCCGATTTCATGGGCTCACGCGGGCAGTTGATGTTCGGCTCGGTGCTGGGCGAGGCGTTTGATATTCACGAAGTCTTCGCGGCGATGCTCAGCTCCACGGGCGGGCTGGTCGGACCGGGCAACTGGTTGGCTGAAGGGATTGGCGTGACCGCAGGGCAGCTAGATCCGAATGATCCGGTCTCCCTGCATGGAACGGTCCACGACGCGGCGGGCTATCTGCTCAATTACCACAATGATGGGCCGGGCTATAACTATCTCGGTAGCGATGCGGAGTTCTTCGACACCAGCAACCCCCTCGCGGGTCAGATGAGCGGGATTGCCTTCTGGGTGAACGAGGTCGGCACCGATTTCATGATGGATGATTGGGACGAGCATGCCGCCGAGGCTGTCGACGAAATGCTGATCAAGGTCGAAGGCGGCTTGGACGATGCCCGTCAAGACGTGCGCCAGGCGATTATGGACCAGCTTGGCGATTACGAGGATTTCAAGGACGACGTGGGCGACATCTTCTCCTTCGTGCCGGACCCGATGGCCAACACGTTCGAAAGCATTTCAGACGCTGTCGCCTACGGAACGGCTGGCGCTGCGGATATGGCTGTGGGAGTGGGCAACGAATTTGCCAAAGGCGGCGCGCGTGTACTTGGCGCTGCGACCAAGACCGTGGGCGAATTGGCCACAACGGCTGGCAAGATGAAGCGCAACGCCGATGAGACGTTTGAAGATGCCAAGGACATGGTCAAGGACATTGGCAAGGCGGGTCTGGACACCGCTGGCGATGTCGTTGGCGAGGTGGCCGAGACCGGCATGAACATGGGCAAGGAAGCTGTTGGAACCGTCAAGGACATGGGCAACGAGGTTGTGGACACGGTTCAGGACGTCGGAAACGAAATCGCCGAGACAGCCAATGATATGGCCGATGTCGTTTCCAAAGGCATTGACGAGTTTTCCGACGCGGAAGGCTTTGTCGAGACGGGTGAGGCCGTGCTTGGCACCGCCGCGGGCCTTGCCAAGGAGGCAGGCGAAGGCCTTCTGGGCGTTGCCGGAGAGCTCGGCGAAGGCGCGCTGAACACCGCAGGCGAAGCAGTCGAAGGTGTGGTCAATATCGTCGGTGACGCCGCCGAAGGTGTGGTTGATATCGCGGGCGATGTGGTTGATGGCGCGGGTGCGGTGGTCGGCGCGGTGGGTGACATGGCCTCGGATGTGGGCGAAACGGCCGTTGAAGTGGTTGAAGATCTGGGCGAAGCGGTGTCTGATATAGGTGACGCGATCAAAGGCATCTTCTTCAAGGTCGAAGACACCAAGACCGAAAAGAAAAAGAAGAAGGACGACGACGGCGAAGATGACGACAGCTCCTGGGTCCCTGAAAGCGTGTCTGGCGCGCTGGACGCAGTTGGCGGCTTCTTCTGGGGGTAAGGGAAAATGAAAGCTGTTGAATTTCACCCCGGTGAGCTGGGCTATGCTTTTTCCTATGCGCAGGTTGAGCAGATCATCGGCTGGGGTATTAAACCTTTCCAGCCCAACGCAAAATCGCTGGAAGAGGCGCAAGAGTTCTTTGACACGGGCGAGCAGCGTTTGCTGGAATTGAACCGCCTTGTGAACGGCAAGGACAATGGGCTGCGCTTTGAAGACAACACCGCCAAGGCGATCCTGACGCTGGTGAACCCAACACTGGTTCTGGCGGCGGAACGGCGCGTCGGCACGGATGCGCTGCGGCGCATGACGGTGCATATCTCACCCAGCGACATTGTGGGTCTGAACCAACGCAGCGATGGAATGTTCGAAATCACACGTTACGCAAATCTGTCCGCCGCCGCTGCGGCCTGCGCAGGCTTTTGCGGCGCGGCGCTGGACCCGTTCGAGGATGACGCGCGGATTGACACGCGCAAAGAGTTCCTGACCAAGCTGCGCGACTACGCCCATACGGGCAAAACCAAGGCCGCCGCCAAGGCGATGATGGCCGTGGGCATGTCCGCTTCAAACGCCGCCTCTGCCACCCGCGCAATGGCTGAACCCGCCGCGATTGGGATGCTGACGGTGTATTATTGCGCCGCCAACCGCGTGAAACAGGCCGAACCCTTCAGCGTTCTCACCAATAAGGACGCAGAAACATGGGTCGTCTTCCCGCCTGCGAGCCTTGAAGCGCCCATGACGCTGGAGAGAAGCTCCATCACCGCACTCGCGGCCCGGATTTCCGTGGGCGCGATGGCGCGGATGGCGATTTTGGGAAAGTCGGAAACGGCCGATACCTAAAGCGTTTCGAGAAATGGTTGAAACACACGCATCGCAAATGTCCTGAAAGCGCGAAGCGCGGCAAGGTATTTGCGATTCAACGTGTTCTCGAAACGCTATAGCAGCGCGTTTTGACGTCAGAGCCTCGTGGTCGCACGAGCAACGCTCGTAGATCGTCTCACGGCCAACGCTCGCAGCTCGCGCCGTCGCGAAAACGGCTTCGACGGGCTACTATTCCGCCGCAGCCGCCCTGCCCGGCCCCATATAGAGCTTTTGCATATCAACAAAGGGCCCGTTCTCCAGTTGGCTGCGCACCGGTCCCCATAGCTCTGGCTCTCCGGCGATGGCGTCGTACAGCGGGCGCGGCACTTGCAGCTCTTCGATCACCTTTTCGGTGTCAGTGTGCAGCCAGACCATCACCAGCATCTCTTCTGTTACGTCGACCACCCGCAACTCCACCCCTTGCGCGAGCGGGGCGGACGGAATGCGGCGCATCACGTCCATCTTCACCAGTTCAACCACGCCATCGTCCAGATCATGTTCGCGCAGCAGCAGCTTCTCGCGCACCGCAGGCCAGCCGAAGGTCACGCGCATCGCCAGCGCATCCCCCACGGCCTGCGCAGCTTTCGGCGCCTGATCGCCATAGCTGGTGGCAAACAGCGCGCTCGCCTCATCCTCGGCCTCAAGATAGCCTGGCATCTCGCCCGCTGGCAGCGCGGCGATCCACTGACCACGCCCGGCGTCGAGATAGTTGAAATCGGGCTGCAACCGGAACGTGGCCTGACACGCGCCGCAGGTCACGTCCTGAAACCGGTTCTCCATGATATCTTCGCGATAGTCCGGGCGGCGATCGGCATTGATCGAGCCGACCGCATCCATTGTAATCGCAGCGCCGCAGCTTGGGCAGGTCAGGTTCTTAGGTCGAAATAGAGACATAAGCTCAATCCAATTCTTGAAATCTAAGCATCAAAGCGCCGACAGCCAGCCTGCCGAGGGGTGCGTGTCTTTCAGCTTACCAGAATGATACGCGGCATATAGTTCCGAGAACCATTCCCCCGGCGCGCGGAATTGATAGCCGCTGATACCTTTGCTGCGCGCCGCCAGCAGGTAGGAATACCACTGGTCATCATAGCTTTCGTGATAGACACGTCCGCCAATGGCAAGGCCCGTCGCCTTCGACATCGCATCCCATGGCTTGTTCCCCACAATCGCGCGCGAAATCCAGCCTTCCACCTCAAGCCGTCGGCTTTCCCAGTCTTCGGGGGTTACACCGTTCGGGGCGTCAGGAATGGCGGGATTGGCATTTTTGGCAAGGCGCTGGCCGGTATAGGCAACGTCATAATCAAACTCGCCCGCTACGGCGACGGCAACCTCTTGCGTGTTGCGCCCGTGATGCTGCCAGCCACCATACGCCGCATCATCATATTTGCCCGGCATGAAGCGGTGCTGATCGTCAACCGCATGACCCACCTCATGAAGAGTGTTCCACGAAAAGTAGGTGACAGGATCTTCATTGGCCGGTTCGCAATTCGCATCCACCGTTCCAACTGCATTTTCCTGCCCCACCAGATAATCAGCGGACATTTCCGGCTGACGTTCATTCATGATGACTGTCTTGTCCGTGTTGGCATAACGCGACCCGCCGCCTGAGCCTTCCTCGTTGCGGAAGACTCGGAAGCTGTCATTGTCGAGCGTTGCGCTGTTCGGCAAGGCCGACATGATCTCATAGTAACGCCGGATATCCGGCCCTTGCTGCGTGCCGTCCGCGACTGCTGCGCCAGCCTGCCAGTTTTCAAGCGTGCAGCCAAAGCGGGCCTCAAACGCGGCCCGCATCACAGCGCGCTCTGCGTCTGGTTCCAGCCCGGCCATCATGGCGTCCAACTCTGCGAAACCGCCGGGTCCATCGATGATTTTCTTCACATCCGCCGCGGTGGGAGCCGTGTTGCCGCGCATATCGGCCATCACTTGTGCGCTGTGACCCAATTGAATTGCTGCTTCCAATTCCGAAATCGCGGCGGTGTGGTCCTTTTCGGCGGCTTTGGTGTCAGCCAATGCGATCTTGCCGCGCATCACGTTGATGTTTGAGCGGATCGCATAAGAATGATCGTGTTGCTCAAGCGCGTCCAGCTTGGCATCCAGACCGGGATCGCCACGCAGCGCTTCGAAAGCCGCCTGCCCCTCCGCATCTTCGAGCACTTCAGCATAACGTGTCATCACCACGTTCAGATCGCTGGTTGCCTTGGTAAACTCCTCGCCGCCGGAAATCAGCAAGCCAATCGCGTCAAGACTGGCCTTCATCGCCGTCACGTCGGTTGCGACGTAAGCCGCTTGGGCATGGCTTTCCAGCGTTGTAATCCGAGTGCGCGCCGTTTGGATGGAGGTCAGCAGTTCATTGTGCTGCACCAGAGTTTCTTCAATGGTGCGCGCCGCTTCTGCCGCTTCCTTGAGCGCGGTTGTCCTCTCACTCGCGGGTTTTGCCGCATCCTTGGCCGTGGCGATCTTGGCCTCCGCCTGTGGCAACTCGGTTGACGCAACAGCCGCATTGCTTCGGGCTTTGAGCGCTTTGATCACGTCCTCAACCGATTTGATGTCGCCCGCGCTTGGCGCATCATCCGGACCAAGTCCGGAGACAGCATCCATCGTTGCAGTCAGCGCAGCGGAGTTTTCAGCGGCAAGTTTGGCCGCGTCCGCAGCCGTTTTCACTTCATCCATCAGCGCCTTGGCATTCACGAAATCATCGCTCGCGGCCATGCCTTCGGCAGAGGTGAACTTCGCCGTCAATCGATCAATCGTCGGGCGCACCGCGTCGGCCATGGCCGGATCAATCGCATCACGCGCCGATTGGGCCGCTGCCTTGGAATCTGCATATCCTTTGGCCGCGCGCGCCTGAACCATCAACTCAGGCGTAATAGAGGCATCGACCTCCTTCATGTGCCGATCAGCCACGACAAAATGCAAGTTGGTGGCGAAGGCAACGGCTGCGTCAAAAGCGGTTTGAACCTCCGCAATTCGCGCCGCAAACTCCGTGCAATCCAGCGCTTTGAGCCCGTCCAGCTTCGGTTTGCAAGCATCATGCGAGACTTTATATGTCGCCGCATCGCCTTGTGCCACGAGCGCTGCATCCATCGCCCAAGAGCCTTCGGACAGTCCGGCATAGCCACCGCTGTAATTGCCCGCGAGCATCGAAGCATCTGACTGGGTGACAATAGCCTTGGCCCGGTCCACATGAGGCTTGGCGGCTGTGCTTGTGGCCGCAGGGTAGCGCGCAACAATCCAACCCTGTTTCGACACCGGATAGTTGGTGCAACTGGTCACATCCGCGCCAATCGCCGCAGTCATCGCCACACCGGTCGCAGCTTTGGTCTTGGCCAATGGGAAGTCTCGGGCAGCCAGAGCATCTGTTATGCCTTGCAGTATAGCGTCCAGCCGCGCGATTGAGGTCACCATCAGCGTCGCCACCGCGGCTGGTGTGATCGTGCCTTTCAACGTCACAATCGCCGCTTTGTCCCGCTTGATATCTGGATAAAGCGCCGCATCAGCCAGTGCTTTGCGCGCGGTTGCCATGGCCTCAACAAGCTTCAACTCGGCTGCCGCGAAATCGAAACCGGGCCCGGCAGCCAATGTTTCGGATTCAACGATCAGCGCTGTAATTTCGTCGATGGGCGCTTTGATGCAATCTTCATCATTCGCGTTAGGCAAGGTGGTATTTGCCATCGTCTTGGCCGCCGCAAGGTTTGTGGCAAAAGCGCCTGATGCCATGACCTTGGGAAGCGTCTGCTCAACAATAACGATTGCCCCATCAAGGAACCCGCGCGCAGCGACCGCGTTTGGCGATGCGCCAGTTGCCGCGTCCCGCGCTTTTTGCGCCTCGGTATCTGCGTTGGTGAGTAAGCCGGAAAATGTGCCGCCAGTATCCAGCGTCGCGACATGCGCGCGCATATCTGTGAAGACCTTGTGCGCGGCTTCATAGTCCGCATCAAGGCCATCCAAGGCCGTTGTATCCTTCAGCGCATCAAGCGCGTTCTGCGCGTTTCCAGCGGTCTGCGCCGCATCTGCACGCGCTTCGGCTTCGGTCACCGTCGCAAGCGCTGTGACATATCGTTTGTTCACACCTTCGACAGCAGCGGCCGCCATCAGATCTTCCGCTGCGCCAAGACCGGCGGCGACCACTTCTGGCCGCGATTTGAGGCCGGTGATCTTCACCTGCACCGCGTCTCGTTTCACAATATAGGCAGCACATTCTCCGGCCAAAGTCGTCGCTGCCGCCCAGCCCGGTTGCGAGCGGTCAAGCAGGCTTGCCGCTGTTGCGAAATTCCCGCTCACGGCTTCTGCGGCTGCGGACGTCCTGTCATTGTTCATGGCCAAGATCACGTCGTCTATCCCGGCGCGGCCCGCATGCCCTTCAAAAGTGCCCAGTTGCGTATTGAACGCGGTGAGCTTGGTCAGATAGGTTCGGCTGGCCGTCAGGTCGAGAACCATCTGTTCGCCACGCTTGAACAGCTTGTACATCATAATACGCGACCGGCTGTAGTTGCTGGTATTTGCGACTTTTGCCGCTTCGAATTCCGCTTTGAGCCCCGTGATTGCAGCCGTCATCGTGGCGCGGACATTGGCAGGGAATGCATCGATTTTAGTGATCTCGCCCTGCGCCTGGTTCATATAGTCCCGATAGCCAGCTTCGAAACTCACCAGTCCTCTGTGCCGGTCAATAAGCGGTGGAATTTGGTCGAGCTTGCGAACACCGTCGGCGTACTTTTCTGCCACAGCGTCAGCTTGTGCACCCGAAAACAAGGTGGTGATTTGGCCGGACAGCGTGTCGATCTCGGACACGCCAGTGGCGGCAGCGCCGATCAGCGGGGTCACAACAGCCGTACGTTGCGCAAGAACAGCGCTGTAATGCGCGAACGCGTCAGCGAGGTTCCTTATCGCATCGCAGCGCACTCCAAGAAGCCGAATAGCCTTGATCGCATCTTCGAATTTTAGCGCGTCGGCATCCGCTTTGGCCGCGTCACGCTTTGCCTTGATATCGTCGATCTTGGGTTTGATTTGCGGCGTTGCTGCCGCCTGTGCGTGATTCTCCAGCGGGTCGAACCTGATTTCGAACAACTCCAGCGCTGCTTTCCAGTCGGTCCGCTTGGCTATCGCGCCCCGGATGGTGGTTTCCAGCGTGACGAGTTCTTTCAAAGACGCATCAATTTTGGCTTCATTCGCAGTGGCCCCAGCGGTTTTCTCGGTGGCCACAACCCCGGCGATCCGCGTGCGCTCCGTGCCCCAAGCCGCGGGCGCAGCCGTGCCCGCGATGATGCCGACATAGGTGGTGATCAAGCCGTCAACAGCCGTCAGTCGAGCTTCTGCGCGGGCAATTTTCTCGGCAACCGTGCCGCTTAAGTCGGCAGCGTCCGTCGCGTCGGGCTGCGTGATGAAAACCGGCACGCCGCCATCGCCACTGTCGTCCCCGCCAAGGCCAACAACATCGGCAGCAGCTTGGGCAAGGTCGCTCACTACCTCGCCCGCCGCTTCGACCGCGCCGCCGACCGCATCACCGACCGCTTCGACAGCATCGCCGACAGCTCCGGCCACGGTTTCAACCGCGCTGCCAACAGCTGCCGCTGCATCACTGAGCGTGTCCATCAGGCCTTCTTCTTCGGGTTTGGCTGGTGCCGCTTCCGGCACGCCATCACCTGCCGCTTCGGGCGCAGCTGCCGGTCCAGCATCAGCGGCTGCTGCCTGACTGGCAATCGCCGCCGCCGCATCACGCGCTTCTTGAATGAGCGGGGTCAACAAAGAGAACGTTTTGACCCCGGTTTTAAAATCCCCGGCCTCAGCCTTGGTCTTGGCAAGGTTCCAAACCGCTTGAATTTTCTTAATATTCCCGGCCCCGGCGGCAACAGTTTGCGTCACCAACCGGTCCATTTTCTCAGCGCTGGCGTCCCATCGCTTTTGATCGGCGTTGGATTTGACAACCTCTGCTCCGGCTGCCGTCCCGGCTTTGATTGCAGCCGCAACCGCCTTGGCTCCGGCAAGCGCCGTGTCATATGCGCCCCCGGCGGCCTGATCCATTAGACCCTGCAACTTCGCGCGCGCGTCATCGAGAGGGATCGTACCGCCATTGCTGGCTTTCTCAATCGCAGCTTGCAGCTTGCCAGCCGTGTCCTCCCATTTGGGGGCCAGCGGATCGGTCTGAGGCGACACCCCGTCTTGCTGCTCCTCTTCCTCCGGCGCAGTGGCGGCTTGAACCTCCTCCTCCTCTTCCTGAACAGCAGAGGCGCCTGCATCCTGTTCCTGATCCTCTTCATCCTCGCCATCTGCTTCCAATGTGCCCCCTGCAGGATCAAGGAGAACGACTTTCATCGGAAAGCCTTTGATCTTCAGGAAGTCTTTGATCTTCTTGGCGGCTCCAGCGGGCGCATCGCCTTCACAGGTCAATAGCAGGCTTTTGCTTTTGACGTTCATCGAGCCGAAGGTGAACTTGCCCGTCTCGCCTGCTTTTCGAGCCTGTTGCCCCAACACGGAAGCTGCCTTGGTCTTATGCGTCATCAGAACTGTCGCGTCTGGTTTCTTTCCCAGACAAAGTCCGAACGCGAGTGGCTTTTTCCGCGCCTGAGCGATCGCGGTTTTCAGGTCTTCATCTGATGCTTTTGAGCCAGCCACTGAACCATTCCTTTAAGAATTTTTTGTTGAAATATTTCATGAGGCTGGCAAATCCGTTGACGCCGTGCAAGCTTCTTTTCGCGGGAAGCTAGAAACGCCTTTGTGTCAGGTATGCGTGTTCGAAGCGCAATCTGCCCTTGCGAGCTTGAGGATATATTATTGTTTTTAAATACTAAAGTAGACTTCAGAGCACCCATTGCATCGCTGATACGCGCTGCGGCTTTGCTTAGCGTAGGCGGTATGCTGCCAAGTGCGCTGCCCGCACAAAACTATCTCCATACGCCAAGCGTTCGACAGTTTCCGCTCGCGGCGCACCCGACTCAACCAGAGGTTTTCGTTATGTCCAAAATTACTCCTGCCCAATTAGACGGCCAGCCTTGGACCGTGACCGAGGCCGTTGATGCAGAAATTACGCCCGATCATTCCGGCTCGATCAGCTTTGCCGGCGATACGATCAAACTGGACGCACCTTGCAACAGTTTCACATCACGCTTCATGATCAATGGCGACACGTTGACGGTGTTCCCTTTCAGCAGCATGCCCAAAGTGTGCAGCCGCGAGGCAATGGCCGTAGAAGGCGCGTTGCGACGCGCGCTTGAGAAGGTTAACCGTTTTGAAATCGACGGGACTACCCTGAGCCTGTTTTCGTTTGACGGCTCGAAAGTCATGGTGGCCAAGCGCTAAAGCCCAGATCGTCTAACGCGTTTGAAACAGAATGTGGGGGCAGTGGTGGGTGATGAGAGACTCGAACTCCCGACATCTTCGGTGTAAACGAAGCGC
>CAZPXE010000008.1:0-23857 GCA_964590545.1 uncultured Rhodobacterales bacterium
GCCAAAGGCGGGCCGTGGCTCTGCGGCATCCCTTCGGGATGACGGGCACCGAGAAATGCACGACCTCAGCAGCGCGCTTCCCTTGCCATGACGGCCAGTCGTGTCTTCGCAAAGCAAGCCGCTGATTTCGCGCATTTTTCGGTGTTGAGAGGGGTGGATCAATGGGTCCTGACCCTAGGGGATTTTCCTACCGAATCCCCGCGCGCCGCAGGATCAGCCGTAAACGGTCGAAGCAATCCTGTGGCGCAAGGTCCCCACATTGCCCCAGAAACGCATCCAGTTCGGGCCATAGTTTCACCGCAAGGTCCAGTTCCGGGTCCGCCCCTTCGGTATATAGCCCCGACCTGATCATTAGCGCGTTCTGTTCGTACAGCGACAAAGCATGGCGAACCTTTATGATAATTTCATTCTCCTGTTCACTTGCCGCAGCGGGTAGAGAGCGTGAGATGGATTTCAGCAGGTCAATCGCCGGATAGCGCCCGCGTTCCGCAATCGAGCGCTCCAGAACGATGTGTCCGTCAAGCACTCCGCGCAGGATATCCGCGATCGGTTCATCCATGTCAGATCCTTGGACCAAAACGGAAAGAACTGCTGTAATGTCGCCTGTGCCGTCCACCCCCGGTCCGGCCCGCTCGCACAGTTCGGTGATCAGATGCGCTGTCGAGGGAGGATGCCCGCGCAGCACCGGCAATTCACCAGCGGTCGCAGCCACTTCACGGTGAGCTTCTGCGAAGCGGGTGATCGAATCAGCGATGTACAGGACGGATTTCCCAGCATCACGAAAATGCTCCGCAACTGTCATGGCTGTCCAAGCGCAACGCCGCCGTTCCAGCGCAGACCGGTCTGAGGTGGCCGCAACCACAACACATTTCTTTATCCCCTCAGGGCCCAAAACCTCTTGCGTGAAATGCCGCAACTCGCGCCCTCGCTCTCCGACAAGCGCGATTACAGTGACGTCGCATTCAATGTTCTGCACAATGGTCGACAACAGCGAAGACTTTCCGACGCCTGAACCCGCAAAAAGCCCGATCCGCTGCCCTGCAACAAGAGGAAGCACCGTATTTAGCGCGAACGAGCCGGTCTTTAAACGCGCACCAAATCCGCGCCTCTTCGCAGCTGGGGGTGGCGATTGCTTCAGTTTGCGCGGCTTTAGCCCGCGCTGCAGAGGTCGCCCATCCAGCGGTTTCCCTTCGGGTGAAATGATGCGGCCCAGCCAACGATCGCTGGGCGAGACCGTCAAAGGTTTTTCCAGCAGAACCTTCGCGCCAACAAACAGCCCGGACATATCCCCGTCTGGGAGGATCATCAGTTGTCCATCATCAATTTGGACAACCTCGCCGTCTATGTGCTCCGCAGTCTGACACGGGATCGAAACGCGGTCCCCAATTTTCGCATGCTGATCCAGCCCAGAAACCGAGATTTGGCCCCCGTCCGTTCCAATCACTCTGCCCGCGTATTTGAAAAACGGGATTTCATCCATCTGTTGCAAGATGCTTTGCACCAATTCGTTCGGCATTTTCGCCCTCTTTTGTTCTGCAAACAGTTTTTAAAGGAATCAGGGTTAAGCCTTGGTTGAATTCTAATCGAGGGAGAAACCCCGATGTTCCAAAACCTGGAAATATTCCAGATGTCGGCCTCTATGGCTGAACACGCCGGGCGCAGACAGGCGCTTGCGGCTGAGAATATGGCAAATGTCGATACGCCGGGTTACCGCGCGCATCGGCTTTCTACTTTTGCTGACCTGTTGCCGGACCAAGGTCCTGACGCGGGTGATTCCTTCTCTGCGCGTGCCACCCGCGCCGGGCATCTGCATGGATCGCTTGGAACTCAGGTCATGGCGCGCGAAGAAGCCGTCAAGTCGGACCCGGCGCCTGATGGCAATACCGTCTCCGTCGAGAGGGAAATGCTAGAGTCCGTGTCCGCCCGCCGCGAGCATGACCGCGCATTGGCCGTCTACAAATCTGCCCTAAAAATCCTGCATTCTTCATTGGCGAGGTCCTGAATATGGCCAGCGAGTTTTCCAAAGCTCTAAATGTTACGACATCTGGACTGCGCGCTCAGGCCGCACGTCTACGGCATCTGTCTGAAAATATCTCAAACTCTGATACGCCCGGCTATCGCCGAAAGACTATCTCATTTGAGGCAGAGACAAATTTTCGCGACGGTGTCGCCAGCGTAAAGCCGGGTAAGGTTGATCTGGATAAGACCGAACTTAAACGTATTTACGACCCAAGCCACCCGCTGGCGGACGACACGGGCCATTATCAAGGCTCTAACGTAAACCTTCTGATTGAACTGTCGGATGCACGCGAAGCGCAACGCAGTTACGAAGCAAACCTAAAGATATTCGAGCAAACCCGCGCGATGTCTTCCAATCTCATGGAAATGCTACGGCGATAAATAATAGAGGAGCAATCCAGAATGGATATGCAAGCTGTTTCCGCGATTCAAAAATACGCGGCATCTAAACCGGCGACTGAACCAAAATCTCTTGGTGAAACCATCCGCGGCATGGGTATGGATTTCGCCCAAACGTTGGCCCACGCCGAAACCACGTCCAAAGCAGCCATGACGGGTGATGCTGACCCGCACGCGCTGGTCCAGGCATTGGCGCAGACGGAACTCGCGGTCGAGACGGCTGTGACGATCCGCAACAAGGTCGTTGAAGCCTATCAGGAAATTCTAAGGATGCCGGTCTGAGCCATGCTTGAAGAGGTCATTTTCTACGACACCCTGCGTCATGCTTTGTGGATTTCTGTGATGATTTCCATGCCGATCCTCGTGGTCGCTCTTGTCACAGGTGTAACCATAGGCCTGCTGCAGGCGTTGACCTCGGTTCAAGAGATGACCCTGACGTTTGTTCCGAAGCTGGCGGCCATCGTTGCGACCTTCTGGGTGACCATGGGTTTCATGACGGAACAACTCGTCTCGCTGTTTCAAAGCCAGATTATGCCCTTGATCGCCGGAGGTTAACTTATGGATTCAGCCAGCTATACAACATTGTCCCGTCAAATCGGACTGTGGCGAGAACTTGATATCGTCGCGAACAACATCGCGAACTCTGCGACAACCGGTTACCGGCAAGAAGGGCTGATTTTTTCGGAGTTCATCAAAGGCAGCCCTGATGGCAGATCGCTTTCGATGGGCAACGGTAATATTCGCAACACGTCTTTCGTTCAGGGCGCGCTGACGCAAACCGGCAGCAGCTTCGACTTTGCAATTGAAGGCGACGGCTTTTTTCTGGTTGAAACCCCCGCCGGAGAGCGTTTGACCCGCGCGGGCAACTTTTCTCCCAACGCGGAAGGTGATCTGGTGACACCGGATGGTCTGCGTGTGCTTGATGTCGGCGGTGCGCCCTTGTTCATTCCACCCGATGCCGGCCCCATCGCTGTTGCGGCGGACGGGACACTGTCTGCAAATGGACGTCTCCTCGGGCAATTGGGTGTCGTTGCACCTATCGATCCTGGTGGCATGACCCGAGAAGACGGTGTGATGTTCGTTGCGGATGCCGGGTTCGAACCCGCCACCAATGCCCGTATCCTGCAGGGTTTCCTTGAGGGTTCCAACGTCGATCCTGTCTCGGCCATTGCCCGAATGATCGAAGTGCAACGTGCCTATGAGTTAGGCCAATCGTTTCTTGAAAGTGAAAACAAACGGGTCAAGGACGCATTGCAGTCCTTTAACCGATAATCCCCGTCGAACAGGAGTGCCGAAATGAGGGCTTTGAAGATTGCCGCGACCGGAATGAGTGCGCAACAAATGCGCGTCGAAACCATTTCCAACAACCTCGCGAACATGAGTACCACCGGATACAATGCGCGTCGGGCAGAATTCGCTGACCTTCACTATCAGCAGATGTTGCGGCCTGGTACCGTGAATGCATCCGACGGAACCATTCTGCCGACCGGCGTGCAACTGGGTCTTGGCGTTCGCCCGGCTGCGGTGTCTGTTATGCTGGCACAAGGATCACTTGCGGCCACAGGCAATGATCTGGATGTGGCGATCGACGGAGCCGGTTATCTGGAGGTGACGCTCCCATCCGGGCAGACCGCCTATACCCGCGATGGTTCATTGAAGCGCACTGGCGAGGGATTGATTGTAACCTCCGATGGTTTCGCAGTTTCGCCGGACATCACGATTCCCGACGACGCGCGGAGCATCTCGATCAACGCGGATGGCGAAGTTTATGCCTATTTCAATGACAACGCAGGCGGGCAGTTGCTTGGGCAGTTCACCCTGGCGTCTTTCACGAATGCAAAGGGCCTCGAAGCCCTTGGAGACAATCTTTTTGTGGAAACGGAGGCTTCAGGAGCGCCCCTTGTTTCAACACCTGGGATCGATGGGCTTGGCACATTGCGACAGGGATATCTCGAAGATAGCTCGGTTGATGCAGTGCGCGAAATCACCGAACTGATCGAAGCGCAGCGGGGGTACGAAATGAATGCAAAAGTGATCTCTGCCGCGGATCAAATGATGGGCGCAACGACGCAAATTCGATAATGCGCTGGATATTCGTCGCTCTTCTTGTGTGTATCGGAAGCCTTACGCGGGCGGATGTGATTGTACCGATCAAAACGATCCGTGCGAACACGGTCCTGTCGCTGGATATGTTAGGGACCAAACCCCTAGCGCAGCAGCATGGGCTGACCGATTTTGAGGATGTGATTGGCATGGAGAGCCGCGTGGTTCTTTATGCGGGCAGGCCTATCCGGGCAGACGATCTGATCGCGCCCGCTATTGTGAAGCGCAATCAGATCGCCCCGATCTTGTTCAATAACGCCGGCCTTTCAATTTCGACCTATGGGCGCGTTCTGGATCGTGGCGCCGCTGGCGATGTCGTTCGCGTCATGAACCTTGCCTCGCGCAGCACTTTGTTTGGGCAGGTTCAGGAAAATGGTTCGATCCGGGTTGATCGGTAAGACAAGCGAAAGTGTGAAGGCAAACCAATGCGTGGTATCATCATAACCATATCGTCGTTTCTTGTACTGCTAGGCTGTAGCCGTCTGGATCATGTCGGAAAACCCCCTAGTTTTTCGCCAGCACAACAGGGCATCGAACATGAGGCGATGTTGAATCCCGGCCTGCCGAGGCGGCTGGAGCAACCGGCTCCGGGGTCCCAGGCTTCGCTTTGGAGCAGGTCGCAAAGCTCCTTGCTCGGAGATCGCCGCGCTATGTCGCGAGGCGATATCATGACCGTAGTGATCGAAATCGACGACAAGGCGGAGATATCAAACTCGTCAGATCGCTCTCGTGGTGGATCAGAGTCATTGCAAGTCCCACAACTTGGCGGCATTTCCCAGCGTCTGGATCGCGACTTGCCGACTGGGGCATCATCTGCCGACCTAGTGGATATCACGTCGTCCGCATCTTCAAGCGGAGATGGTTCCGTCAAACGGAATGAGAAGCTCACCTTGCGTGTTGCGGCAACCATTATCAGGGTCTTGCCTAACGGAGTGCTGGCCATTTCAGGCTCGCAAGAAGTGCGGGTCAATTTCGAGCTTCGCGAGTTGCTGATCACTGGCTATGTCCGGCCCGAAGACATCTCGCGCCAGAACGAAATTACGTATGACAAGATTGCGTCTGCACGAGTGTCCTATGGCGGGCGCGGTCAAATCACGGATGTGCAACAGCCGCGGATTGGCCAGCAAGTGCTGGATGCGGTCCTGCCATTCTAACCGCGTAATCGAGAATATTTGCTTATGGGAAAAATTCTTCCAATTCTCCTTATTCTTCTGGGTACCGGCGGCGGTATCGGAGCGGGGCTGTTCCTGCGCCCCGCACCAGACCCTGAAGAAGTGGCTGCGGCTGAGGCGGCGATGGCTGAAGAAGCGGCCAAGCAAGCTGAGAACGAGCCACCACCAGATCCGGATGAACCAAATGCGGACCGTGAATATGTCAAGCTGAACAACCAGTTTGTCATTCCGGTCGTCGAAAAAGACCGCGTCGCATCCTTGGTGGTTATGTCTTTGAGTGTCGAGGTGAAACCTGGAAATCGAGAAGACATATTCTCGCGCGAGCCAAAGCTGCGAGACTCTTTCCTTCAAGTGATGTTCGACCATGCAAATGTCGGTGGATTTCAAGGTGCGTTCACGGACAACAACAACTTGGACGTGCTGCGTGCGTCTTTGCGTGCCGCAGCGCGCCGGGATGCCGGAGATCATGTAACTGACGTGCTGATTCTGGAAATCGCCCGGCAGGATTACTAACGAAATGATCTGCGGACACCGACGCTAAGCCAAGCGCGGAAAGGGAAAACACGCGTGTCGAGCAAACTCTTTTTCAATCCGACTGTCATGCTCGCTTTCGCATTGATGGCGATCATCGTGATGATGATTCTGCCAGTCCCTTCGATTGTCTTGGATGTCGGGCTCGCTGCATCCTTCTCGCTCGCGGTGCTGATTTTCACTGTGACGCTGTTCATTGAACGCCCTTTGGATTTTTCCGCTTTTCCGACGGTTCTTCTCGCCTCACTCATGTTGCGACTGTCACTCAACGTCTCTTCGACGAAGTTGATTATCGGGCAAGGGCACACGGGAACACATGCCGCGGGTGACGTGATCCACGGCTTTGCCAGCTTCGTTATGGGCGGCAGTGTTTTTCTGGGACTCGTGGTGTTTTGCGTTTTGCTGATCGTCAACTTTATGGTGATTACCAAAGGTGCTGCACGGATGGCCGAAGTGGGCGCGCGGTTTGCGCTTGATGGCATGCCCGGTAAGCAATTGGCGATTGATAGCGACGTTGCGGCAGGTGCGATCAGCCACGAGGAAGCCAAACAAAGACGTGAGCTAGAGCAGCAGGAAACCACCTTTTTCGGGTCGCTCGACGGCGCGTCGAAGTTCGTCAAAGGTGATGCAGTTGCCGGGCTTTTGATCACGCTTTTGAATTTGGTCGCAGGTTTGATCATGGGAGTTGCCGTGAACGGTATGGCCTTTGGTCAAGCCTTTGAAACATACGCAATTCTGACCGTAGGCGACGGGCTGGTTTCGCAAATTCCAGCGGTCATTATCTCAATTGCTTCTGCTCTGTTACTGGCGCGCGGTGGCACAAAGGGCGCAACGGATCTGGCTGTATTCGATCAGCTTGGTCGCTATCCGGCGGCCATGTTTTCCGTCGCGGGGTTGATGTTCTTGTTTGCGCTTGTCCCTGGCCTGCCGTTCTTTCCCTTTCTTGCCGGCAGTGTTGGACTGGCTGCCTTGGGCTATTGGCAACACACGAAACCGGAAGAGGAGCCGCCATTAGAGGTCGCAGAAGAAGGTGAATTGTCGCCGCAGGAGCGCCCAATTGGCGATCTGCTCGAATTGGATGATGTCCACGTCGAATTCGCCCCTGACCTTGTAAACATGGTGCTCGACCCTGGCACAGGGCTTGACGCGCGCATCGTGAATATGCGGCGACATATCGCAAGCACGTTCGGGATCATTTTGCCCGAGATGCGCCTTTCCGATCATGCGGCGCTGCCTTTCGGAACTTATGTGATCAAAATTCAAGGTGTTGAGCAGGGCCGCGGGATGTTGCAGCCTGACAAGATCATGGCGTTGCTGCCCGAAGGCACGCCAGAGGGCGCCCATTCGGACACGACCAAAGAACCGGTATATGGCGCCTTGGCCAAGTGGCTTCCGCATTCCGAGCGTGAGACTGCGGCGATGGACGGTCTGACGCTTGTGACACCGACCGAAATTCTCGCAACACACCTGCTGGAAGTCATCAAGCGCAATCTGAGCCGCCTTTTGACTTTGAAATCTTTGCGGAGGATCTTGAACGAACTCACGTCTATTTCTGACCCGGTTCGGGCTGACGCCAACAAAAAGCTCATCGATGAACTCGTCCCGGAAAAGGTGCCCATGGATGTCTTGCACACGGTTCTCAAGCTGTTGTTGGATGAACAGGTCTCTATCCGAAATCTTGCTTTGATCATGGAGGCGACGGCCGAAGCGCGCATGACCCACGCAAGCCCAGAAGAGATTTGCGAACATGTACGTCATCGGCTTGGCTTTCAGCTTGTCGCCGATTTGCGCCGTGATGACGGAACTGTACCGCTCGTTCAGCTCGCGCCGGAATGGGAAGACACGTTTGCGACCTATCAGTTGGGCGATGGTAAAACGGTTGGTGATATCGCGCTCCCGCCAGAGGTTTTCAATACGTTGGCGGATTCGATCTCTGAAAAGGTACGCAATGCAAATGAGTCTGGCATCTTCCCAGCGCTTGTCACCAGCCGTCAGCGTCGACGTTTCCTGAAAACCCTGGTCAAAGCCAAAAGCATCCCGGCTCCGGTCTTGTCCTTCGAGGAGATTGGGACAGATGCCCGTCCTTCGCTGGTTGGACTGGTGGACGCGTGATCGGTCTGCCAAACGAGCTGTTGACCCTGATCGAAGGGCACCTCGTTTCAGCCTTCGCGGTGTTTTTGCGGATGACCGCGTTTTTCGCCCTGATGCCAGGCTTTGGGGAGCATTCCGTTCCGATGCGTGTCAAACTGGCACTGTCTGCGGCGATGACCATTCTGGTTTTTCCGGCGGTTGCACTGCCCGATGTTTTTCCGCCAATCCCATTTCTAATTTTCACCGAAGTCGCAACCGGCGTGTTCTTCGGCCTGACGATACGGCTGTTTGTTCTCGCTCTGCAGACAGCGGGGTCGATTGCCGGTCAGTCCACCTCGCTCGCCCAGCTTTTTGGTGGCAACGCCGCTGAGCCTTTGCCTGCGATGGGGCATATTCTGGTTATTTCAGGAATCGCCTTGGCGATCATGCTGGATTTGCACGTGAAGGCGGCACTGTTTTTCTTGTTTAGCTACGATGTTGTGGCAATCGGTGTGATGCCGGGGGGCGCCATGGTCGCTGAATGGGGGATACAACGGGTTTCGCACGCCTTCAGTCTGGCGTTCTCGCTGGCAGCGCCATTTATCGTGTTGTCGGTGGTCTACAATTTGGCAATTGGTGCCATTAACAAGGCGATGCCGCAATTGATGGTTGCCTTTGTCGGAGCGCCCTTGATTACGGCCGGGGGTCTGATCCTGTTGCTGTTTTCCGCGCCAATCATCTTGCAGGTTTGGGTAACAGCGTTGGACAGCTTCATGGCCGCGCCTGCCGGGGGTAGCTTCTGATGGCTGAGCAGGACGATGACACCGAAAAGTCTTTTGAGCCGACGCCGAAGAAACTTCAGGACGCACGCAAAAAAGGGGATGTCGCGAAATCCGCAGATTTGAACGCGACTGCGGCCTATGCCGGACTGTTCCTCGGGCTCGTCGTGGGCGCTCCTACGGCACTGCGCGACGCCATGACCAGCCTTATGGTCCTGCTTGACCAACCCGCGCAACTTGCACCGATTTTCTTCGACGGATCGTCGCGGGCTCCATTCGGGCAAGCGCTTAAGGAAGTGTGGCGTTTTCTTGCGATACTCCTGCTGACCCCGGCTTTGTTCGTGATCCTTAGCGCCTTAGCGCAGCAAAGTATTACGTTCGCCCCATCCAAGATCGCCCCAAAGCTGAACAAAATCTCTCCCATTAGCGTGGCGAAGCAGAAATATGGACTCACGGGGCTGTTCGAGTTCTTCAAGAGTTTCCTTAAGCTGGTGATCTACAGCACATGCCTTGCGTTTTTCATGCAGGCCCGTCTTGAAGAGATCGTGTCGGCACCCCAGTTGCAACCGGCGCAGGTCGTGCTGTTCCTTGGCCAGCTGTTTTTGACATTCCTGTCCATCGTCATCGTGGTGTCCGCCCTGATCGGGGCCGTGGACTATGTGTTTCAGTACAATGAACACCGCCGAAAGCTGCGCATGTCACGCAAAGAAATCATGGATGAAACCAAGAGCACGGAAGGCGATCCACATCTTAAGCAAGAGCGCCGCGGGCGTGGCCGTGAAATTGCTTTGAACCATACCTTACAAGATGTCGAAACAGCTGATGTCGTGGTCGTAAATCCAACCCACTACGCGGTCGCCCTGCATTGGAGCCGCGATAAAGGCAGCGCGCCGGTTTGTGTTGCGAAAGGTGTTGATGATTTCGCAGCCGCGATCCGCGAGCGCGCGATTGAACATGCGATTCCACTCCATGAGGATCCACCAACAGCACGCGCGCTATATTCGACGACGGATGTCGGGGATGAGATACCCTATGACCTCTATAAAGCCGTCGCCGCCGCCATTCGTTTTGCCGAAGCAATGCGCCGCAAAGCGCGTGAAAGGGTATACGGATGAAGCAAATCGACCAATTGCATGAAATTGAAAAGCTGCGTGGACTAAACTCGCGCCGCATGCTGGCCGCTGTTCAGGCGCGCGAGGCGGAATTGCGCCAGCAGATCGACTCGG
Organism: uncultured Rhodobacterales bacterium; assembly: GCA_964590545.1. Lineage (GTDB taxonomy): Bacteria > Pseudomonadota > Alphaproteobacteria > Rhodobacterales > Rhodobacteraceae > Aliishimia. The sequence goes on from CAZPXE010000008.1 coordinate 10,300, forward strand.
TAAAGGCGTTCCGCACCGATTTGCACAGTCCGGACCCCTCTTTGGCCCCGATGCGCGCGATAGGCAGCGACGTGCTTTGGGCGAAATGGCTGGACCGGACACAGTCGCGTCTCAATACCTATCTTGCCCGCGTTCTGTCTGAAAAAGAAACCGTTTTGCGCAAGGCGCGCAAGGATATTGGCCGTTCTGAAAGTGTGACAGCTCTGCGTGACCAGGTTCACGAAGACACGCGACGAGAACGGCAGAAGCGCGAAGCTGAGAGTATTATCGCTTTGTCCGTTCTGTCCCGCATCGCGCGGTAAACAGATGAAATAGATCGACCGCTGACTTGGCGGCGGGCTCAGTGTCGGCTCACTGTTGCCGCCTGATCAAAAGTCACGCAAGTTGGCTTGGCTGGCAAACGCCGGGCATAAGCGAATGGGTAAGGTGAATGAAATTTTCTGCTAATCTTGGATTCTTGTGGACTGATCTTCCGCTACCCAACGCAATTAGGGCCGCGGCGTCGGCGGGGTTCGATGCGGTGGAATTGCATTGGCCCTATGACACGGACCCCGAAGAGATTTCGATGGCTTTGTCCGAAACAGGCTTGCAGATGATGGGTCTAAATACACGACGAGGAGATATCGCAGCCGGTGAAAACGGTCTTTCGGCTTTGCCCGGGCGTGAGGCCGAAGCACGCGATGCGATCGACGAAGCGCTGAGCTATGCACAGGCGATCGGCGCGCGCGCGGTACATGTCATGGCGGGGGCGAGCGATCATGCGGGTGCTTTCGACGTCTTCAAGAGTAACCTTGCCTATGCGGTGGAAAGGTGCTCAGACGTGAGCATCCTTATCGAACCGCTCAACGGGTTTGACGCACCGGGCTATGTATTGAATAGCTTGGCTCAGGCACGCGAGGTTATTGAAAGTGTCAACTCGCCTCAGCTCCGTTTGATGTTCGATTGCTACCATGTCGGCCGGACAGAAGGAAATGTGATCAAAGCGCTGGATGAGTACTCAGATCTGATTGGCCACATTCAGTTCGCGTCCGTTCCTGATCGTGCCGCGCCGAATCTGGGAACGCTCAATTATTCAGACGTCTTCGCCAAGATATCTGCGATGGGTTGGACCGCGCCGCTCGGGGCAGAGTACAAGCCAAACGGGCCGACCGAGGCAACGCTGGAATGGATGAAAGAGTACCGCTAGCGGTTCAAAGTGAAGCCTTGCGTCACGCCCGCATATCCTCCAGCACCAAATCAGAGCATTTCTCTCCGATCATTATTGCGGGCGCGTTGGTATTGCCGGACACGATCTCTGGCATGATCGAACAATCTGCGACGCGTAGCCCGCTGACGCCATGCACACGAAGTCGCTCGTCCACCACAGCTTCCGGACCAGAGCCCATTTTGCAGGTGCCCGTCGGGTGATAAATCGATGCGGTGTTGTTCCGGGCCCAATCAAGCGTTGCGTCGTAGTCTTCGATATCTAGGTCGGGATTTGGCCGGAATTCTTCTGAAATCTTTGACGTCAGAGGCGCGTGTTGTGCAATGCGACGCGCAATGTTCACACCTGCAACCATTGTATCGCAATCGGTTTTTGTCGACAGGTAATTCGGGATGATCTTGGGATAAGTCTTCGGGCCTGATCCGTTGAGGCGAATTTCCCCGCGACTTTCGGGGCGAAGCTGACAAACTGACATTGTGAAGGCCGAGAACGGATCGGCCCCTTTGCCGGGATTTTCCGCCGATAATGGCTGAACGTGGAACTGGATATCGGGTGTTTCGATGTCTTCGCGTGTTTTGAGAAAGCCTGTGGCAAGGCTTGCAGCCATCGTCATTGGTCCCGCGCGGAACAGAAGGTACTTAAGACCAATCCGCGCTTGCCCCCAAAGCGAACTCACTTCGTCATTTAGCGTTGGCTCGTTGCACTTGTAGACCAAGCGCGCTTGCAGATGGTCTTGCATGTTCTTGCCGACACCGGGCAGATCGCGCAGAACTTCGATCCCGTTTTCTTGAAGTTGCGCGCCCTCACCAATCCCTGAAAGCATCAGCACTTGCGGCGAATTGATCGCCCCTCCGCACAGGATAACTTCTCGCTTAGCCGAGACCTTCTGAAGTTTGCCAGATCGGTCCGTGTAGGTAACGCCCGTCGCGCGCCCTTCGCTGATCTCAACTTTTTCGACCTGCGCGTGGGTCAGGATGGTCAGGTTATCGCGCTTTTTCGCCGGGTTCAGGAACGCAACAGCGGATGAGCAGCGTCGTCCGTTGCGTGTGGTGAGTTGAAAGAACCCCACTCCCTCCTGATCGTGACCATTGTAATCAGGGTTAAACTTGTAGCCAGCAGACTGCGCAGCCGCGACCCAAGCATCGGTGATGGGACGCTGAATGCGCATGTTCGATACAGACAGATTGCCCTGATCGCCGTGGAATTCATCCGCGCCGCGTTCATTGTTTTCAGACCGTTTGAACAGGGGCAGCACATCGTCCCAACCCCAGCCGGTGTTCCCCATCTGCCGCCAGCGGTCGTAATCCTGCGCTTGGCCGCGCACGTAGAGCAGACCGTTCAGCGAGGATGACCCGCCAAGCACTTTGCCCCGCGGCCATTCGATGGACCGTCCGTTCAGGCCGGGGTCAGGCTCCGTCTTGTAACACCAGTCGACCGAGGGGTTGTGGATGGTTTTGAAGTACCCGACAGGGATGTGAATCCAAGGATTCAAATCGCGCCCACCTGCCTCCAGCAACACCACTTTATTGGCCGGATCAGCGCTCAGACGGTTCGCCAAAACGCAGCCAGCGCTGCCTGCGCCAACGATCACGAAATCTGCCTGATGCATTTTCTTCCTCCCAAGTCGAAGAAAACACTATGCAGATAAAATAATCTATTCTAGTCTTTTTTGAGAAAAAAAGTCTCAATAATTGCCAAAACGGGAGGAACACAATGGCATTGTTTGATAGGATCAAGGGCGTATCTCGCCGCGATTTCTTTAGGATTGCGGGCACTTACGGGATGAGTTCGACGTTGTTGGCCGCTGGCACCTTTGGTGGTGCGATGACAGCAGCTAACCTCGCGAAAGCCGCAGAATCAACGTATGATAAGCGGTATGCGAAACCTGCGAAGCACACGCTGAAGTTCGGCGCGGCCGGTTTCAACCAGCAAAACCTGCTGATTGAACGTGCGGGCTGCCTCGAATTCTCGCGCGATTTGGAAGAGCGGACCGACGGTGAAATCCGGATCGAGTTCATCGGCAACAACCAGATTTGCGGCCAGCTTTCCTGCGTTGAAAAAGCGCAGCAGGGCATCATCGACCTCTATGCGGCGTCCACGCAAAACTCAGCGGGCGGTGCGCCTTACCTGAACGTGCTCGACTATGCGTATATGTTCCGCTCGCGTGCGGACCAGTACTACTTCATGTACTCGCCCGAATCGCAGCGCATCCTGCGTGAGCCGTTCGAAAAGCGTCACGGCCTGAAATTCCTGTTCACACACGCAGAACTGCGCGGCATCCAGCTGGGTCTGTCCTGGCAGGACAAGCCGACCGTGACATCGGTTGAGCAACTGGCTGGCACCAAGAACCGTGTGACAGGCACGCAGCTTGGCCGTATCGCGATGAACGCTCTGAACCTGAACCCAGTTCCGGTTGCATGGGAAGAAACACTGGACGGTCTGAAGCAGGGTCTGATCGACGGCGCGGAAACATGGGCCTCTGCTGTGGCTTATGCGAACATGTCCCCGGTTGTGTCCCAGTGTGTCGATCTGCGCTTCTTCTGCGGTACAGAGCACACAGCGATGAACGCAGGCAAGTTCGACGAAATGGGCGGCGAGTTGCAGGACGCGATCATGGAATCGTCCTACCTGTCTCAGGTCCACGTTCAGGCGGCCAACGAAGCGGCGCTGGTCAACACCGTTGGCTTCTCGCACCCGCACCAAGGCCCGGACACCATCTTCGCCAAGAACAACGTCCGCGTTGCGGCGTTGTCCGACGCCGAGATCAAGAAGGCCGAGGAAATGTGCTCGCCCGAGTTCCAACCGCAGCTGTGGGAGCAGTGGCGCGAGCGGATCAACGGCTGGGCCGGTGGCATCGACACCTATCAGGACATCTACAACGAAGTGCGCACCAACCCGCACACGTTGGCAGAGAATGTCGAGCCTCGCCGCTGGTGGCGCGGTTAATCGGCAAACAGCCGAACCTAATCGAAAACAAAAAATGGTCGGGGCGCATTGCGTCCCGGCTGTCGGGGTAGGCTGCCCCCAAACGCAGCTAACCGCCCGGGTCCGACATCCATCGCAACGCGGGCACGGGAAAGGGAGGGTCCCAAATGGACATGATCGCAGGCATGGGCGAGATCATCGCAGCGTTCTTATCGAACGACTCCTTTGAAGTGCAAAGCGCGATGCGCGGCAATTCGGGCATATGGCCTCTTGGCCTGATCGCCACGCTAGTCGGCGGAGCTTTGGTTGCACTGATTTACAAAACGGTCCCCTTCATTGAACGCCATCTTGAGCCGACGGTTATGGTCGCGTCCTATCTGGCGATTGGGTACATCATTTTCGCCGGGGTTGTGCAGCGGTTCTTCCTTGATGGGCAACCGCCTTGGTCGACGACAATTCCGCCGTTCCTGTTTTTGATCATGGCGTGGTTCGGCTGCAGTTATAACGTAAAGCTGCGCACCCACTTGGCCTTTGCCGAATTCCGCAAAGCTGCACCGCGTCCGGTCCAGTTCTCGCTGTTGATGCTGGATGCAGTTCTTTGGATCGTGTTTGCTTGGATTGTGGTTGTCACGACGACACAAGAAAGCGTCCGTGCTGCGGCGAACTTCTCCATCATGCTGGGCACTGACAATGTGCTGCAATGGTGGTTCCTCGTGACGGTTCCTGTCGCATTCATTTTGTTGACCGCGCGCGTGATGATGAACGCCGCCCGCGATATGCGCGTGTACCGCGAAGGCGGAACGCTTATCCAAGATGCCGTGATCGGAGGTGACGCATGAGCGATCCAACAATCATTACACTGATTTCCATCGCCGTTACCGTCCTGTTCATGATGGGTGTGCCGGTGTTCCTTGTCATCGCTTATTGGGTGATTGGAATGTCGTTCCTGCTTGAACTGCCTCTGCTGAACATGGGTGCGGCGTTGCAGGATGTGTTCACAGACGGCTTCGCGCTGCTCGCGATGCCGCTGTTCATTCTGACCGGCGATTTGATCAACCGTTCGGGCATTGCCCGGCGTTTGTCAGACTTCGCCTATGCGTGCCTTGGCTGGATCCGTGGTGGCCTTGCAATGGCGTCGCTGGGCGCTTGCGGGCTTTTCGCGGCGATCTCGGGCTCAAACTCAGCCACCACGGCGACAATCGGGTCCATGCTACACCCTGAAATGGTCAAAGGCGGCTATGATGAGCGTTTCTCGGCGGCCACTGCTGCGGCGGGCGGTACAGTCGGGATCATCATCCCACCGTCGATTATCTTCATCGTGTATGGATTCCTGCTGAACCTGTCGATTGGTGATCTGTTCATGGCAGGAATTATCCCGGGCGCCTTGATGGTGCTTGGTATGATGTTTGCTTGCTTCATTGTGTGCTGGCGCAATGGCTGGGGCATCTTGATTGGTCTAAGCATGACCCGTGTATTCAAAACGGCCGTTGGCGGCTGGCTTGGGTTCTTTGCCATCGGTTTGGTGCTTTGGGGCATCTATACCGGCAAGTTTTCACCGACTGAGGCGGCGGGCGTGACCGTTGGCTTTGGCATCATCGCAGGCTTGGTAAGCTGGTTGGTCAGCAAAGTTTTGCGGATGGACCAATCTCTGGACTGGTCGCAGAAATCTGTGCCGTCGATGCTGGTGGTGGAAGGCTTCACCGTCCCCGAAATTCCAAGCATCGTTATGCGCTCAGCGCAGATCACCGGTATTCTCGCTCCGCTCATCGCGGTTTCTGTTGTGATGCAGCAAATCCTGTCCCTCTTGGGCGCTCAGCAGGTCATTGGTGACTTTGTGACGTCGATGGGCGGTTACTATGCCGTGCTGTTCACAGCGATGGCGATCGTATTCGTGTCTGGCATGATCCTCGAATCGCTGCCGGTTACGATCATCCTTGCGCCCATTTTGGCACCAATTGCTGCCAGTGTGGGCATCGATCCGATCCACTTCTCGGTCATTTTCTTGGTTGGCGCTTCCATTGGGTTCATCACACCGCCTTATGGGTTGAACCTCTATGTCGCGTCTGGTGTAACCGGGGTGCCGTATGTCCACCTGTTGCCCTATGCAATGGTCTACCTTGCGGCACTGATTAGCGTTTGGGTGCTGGTCGCCTTGACCCCGCCACTGGCGCTATGGATGGTTGAGCTGACTCGTTAAGTAATGAGATGCCGAAAGACAAACAGACACAGGAGTCTGCCCATATTCCGACCAATCTACGGCTTCTCTATCTGCTTGAAGTCGTAGCTCGGGAAGGGCGCCCTGCCTCGCCGGCCGCTTTGGGCGAGGAACTCGGCTTGCCGAAGCCAACCGTGCACCGTCTGCTGGCGACCGCCGAGGCGGAAGGGTTCGTACAGCGCGATGTGGATGGCCGCTCTTACGGGCCGGGCCGAAGGCTTCGGCGGATCGCTCAGAACACATTGTCTTCTGAGAGAATGCGCTCGGAACGGATGCAGATCATGCGGGCATTGGCGAATGATGTCGGCGAAACCTGCAATCTGGCAGCCCCGGGCCGCGAAGGCATGGTCTATCTTGACCGGGTCGAAACACATTGGCCATTGCGCATCCAACTTCCCGTGGGCACTCAAGTTCCTCTTTATTGCACCGCGTCGGGCAAGCTGTACCTGTCTTCTTTGCGGGCCGAGAAGCTGGACCGGCTGCTGTCGATGCTGGAATTTGAGCCGCGCACAGATCAAACGATCACGGATATCGAGACTCTGAAAGCCGAATTGGAGGCCACGCGCAAGCGCGGTTATGCCACGGATGATGGGGAGTTCATGGAAGGGATGTCCGCCATTGCCGTTGCGATCTGTGATGATCAGGGGCGGCTGCTGACGACGATTTCGATCCACGCACCCACCCAGCGCAGCACCTTGGACGACATTTGCAAGTACTACCCGCGCTTGCGCGAAGCGGCGGACCAGCTCGAAGAACTCGCACAGGAGTAAGCGATCTAGCCGTGTGTCGGATAAAAGGTTCCGGCTGGCGACAGGGTGAAAATCTCGGCCCCGCTTGCCGTGATCCCGATGGAGTGCTCGAACTGGGCTGACAAGAATTTATCGCGCGTTACCGCGGTCCAGTCATCTGCAAGCGTTTTGGTTTCGGGCCGTCCCAGATTTACCATAGGCTCAATGGTAAAGAACATACCTTCTTGCAGCACCGCCTCTGCGCCCGGTTTGCCATAGTGCAGCACGTTCGGTGGCGCGTGAAAAACGCGGCCCAGCCCGTGCCCGCAGAAATCGCGCACAACGGACATGCGATGGCTTTCCACATAACTTTGGATCGCGTGGCCGATATCGCCAAACGTATTGCCCGGCTTGGCGGCCTCAATTCCACGCATCAAAGCGTCGTGGGTCACCTGAACCAGCCGTTCCGCTTTCTTGGGAATGCTTCCCACGACATACATGCGCGATGTGTCACCGAACCACCCATCGACGATCACGGTCACGTCGATGTTCAAGATGTCCTGATCCACGAGTTTGTCATCATCACGAAACTTCTCGTGGTTCTTCGATATTGTTTCGCCTTTGTGTTTCGGAATAACTGCGCCCGGTATCCCGTGGCAAACAACGTGGTTCACCGAAATACAACTTGCGTGCTTGTAGCCCTTATAGCCAATCGTGGCCGAGGTCGCGCCTGCTGCATTCACCTTCTCTTCGATGATCCGGTCAATCTCGCCCGTGCTTTGACCAACAAAGACATGCTCGCCGATCTCGTCGAGGATTTGTGCCGCCAAACGGCCCGCTGCGTGCATGCCAGCGAAGTCTTCCGGTTCATGCAGGCGAATGCCTTCTTTGGTCATGCGTCCACGATGCGGTTGGTTCACGAGAGGTCTCCGTCGAATTTCTGCGCAGCAGCATAAGGGTTACAGGCGAAGCTGTAAACGATTGGCAACACTTATGCTCAATACCGAGATATTGGTCCCCAGAGCAATCACGTCAACCCCAGCCTCGCGCGCTAATTTGAAGGCAGACAGGTAGGCCGGATCGATATCGCCCGCCAATGTCACAGCCTGCGCATCCGTGCGCTGCACCAGATACAGCATCACCGCCCGATGACCCGCCTGCGCCATCCGCGCCAACGCACCGAGGTGTTTCGCGCCGCGCGCGGTCACGCTGTCGGGGAATTCCGCTAGGCCGGGTTGGCGCGAGAGTGTCACGGATTTCACCTCAACATAGGCATCCGGCAACCCGTCTTGGCTTAACAGAAAGTCGATGCGGCTGTTTTCGTCGTATTTCACTTCCGCCCGCACGGTTTTGTAGGCTGCGAATTCTTGCACCTCGCCCGCTTCCAGCGCTGCACGCAAAGCGCGGTTGGGGATGCTGGTGTCCACCCCGGTGAAATGCCCATTCTCATGATCCACCAGCCGCCAGCCGAATTTCAGCTTCTTTTTCGGATCGTCATTCGGCTCCAGCCAGATTTTACTGCCCGGCTCTGCCAGCCCCATCATTGATCCGGGATTGGCACAATGGGCGGTCACCTCGCGCCCATCCTCCAGCGTGCAATCGGCCAGAAACCGTTTGTAGCGTTTGATCAGGCGGGCGGGAACGAGGGGCGTTGGGAAATCCATGCCTTCCCCTAGCCACAGTGACGCAGAAGGGAAAGACCCGAGCTTGCACGCGTTGCACTCAGCCCCGAACGCCCCTAACCATAAATGCGCAACTCACGGAGCCGCCTATGCCAAACCCCACCGCCGCGATGCTTGTGATCGGAGATGAGATCCTGTCGGGCCGCACGCGCGACGCCAACATGTATTATCTGGCGAATGAGTTGACCGCAGTGGGGATCGACCTGCGCGAAGTGCGCATTGTCAGCGATGACCGCGAGGCGATTATCGGCGCGGTTCAGGCTCTGTCGGCGGCTTATGACAGCGTGTTCACCTCCGGCGGGATCGGCCCGACCCATGATGATATCACCGCCGATTGCATCGCAGCGGCGTTCGGAGCGGCGATTGATGTACGGAACGATGCCCGCGCGATCCTGCAAGCCCATTACGACAGCGTCGGCACCGAGTTGAACGAAGCCCGCCTGCGCATGGCCCGCATCCCCGAGGGCGCTGGGCTGATCGACAATCCCGTATCCGCCGCGCCGGGCTTCACGTTGGGCAATGTGCATGTGATGGCAGGGGTGCCTGCAGTATTCAAAGCGATGGTCGCCTCCGTCCTGCCGACGCTGACAGGGGGCGATCCCGTGGTCAGTCGCGCGCAACGCATCTATCGCGGCGAGGGCGACATTGCAGGGCCATTGGGAGAGATTGCAGCGGCGTATCCGGGCCTCTCCATCGGATCCTACCCGTTCCAGAAAGACGGTATATTCGGCGCACAGATCGTCATTCGCGGCACCGATGCCGCTGAAGTCGACACCGCCATGGCCCGCCTGATCGAGACATTCCCCGAATGAGCCTGACCGCCGAGCAACTCTACGCCGCGTGCGAGGCGACATGGCCTCCAGCCTCGTCCGTCATCATCGATGGCTGGACGTTGCGTGATGGGGCAGGGGGCGGCAAGCGGGTGTCTGCCGCGACGCTGGCGCGTGAGGGCGCGGACCCGGCCGCGGCAGAGTTCATCATGGACGCCTCAGGCGAAGACCCGCTTTTCATGATCCGTCAGGGCGACGGCGCGCTCGATAGCCAACTGGCCCTGCGCGGCTATGAAATCATTGACCCGGTGGTCATGTATCAATGCCCGGTGGCGCAGCTCACCGACAAGCCAATCCCGAAAGTCACGACCTTCGCGGTCTGGGAGCCGCTCGCGATTATGGAAGAAATCTGGGCGCAAGGCGGCATTGGCCCCGCGCGACTGGCCGTGATGCACCGCGCCGAGGTGAAAACCGGCATTTTCGGACGCGTGAATGACAAACCTGCGGGCGTGGCTTTCGCGGGGCTGCATGACGGCATCTGCATGGTCCACGCGGTTGAGGTTCTGCCAAGCCAACGCGGGCAAGGCGTGGCGAGATGGATGATGCGCAAGGCCGCCTTCTGGGCCGCCGAGCAAGGTGTGACGCATATTACCGTGATTTGCACGACCGCGAACAAGCCTGCCAATGCGCTCTATGCTTCCCTTGGGATGCAGCCCGTGGGACAATATCACTACCGCATCAAACGGGGATGATGGGATGCCAGATCAATCAACCAACCAACCAACCGCACTCAACCTGCCCATGGTGGACCCACTGCCGCCTGAGACGCAGAAATACTTCGATATCTGTATCGAAAAGCTGGGCATGGTGCCGAATGTGCTGCAAACCTATGCCTTTGACATTGAAAAGCTGAACACGTTCACGGCGCTCTATAACGATCTGATGCTCGCTGGCAGCGGCCTATCGAAGCTGGAGCGCGAGATGATCGCGGTCGTCGTGTCGTCGATCAACAAATGCTTCTACTGCCTCGTCGCCCACGGTGCGGCGGTGCGTCAATTGTCGGGCGATCCGGTTCTGGGCGAAATGATGGTGATGAATTACAAAGTCGCCGATCTCGACGCCCGCCAACGCGCAATGCTCGATTTTTCGGCCAAGCTGACCAAATCCAGCGCGGATGTTGAGGAGGCAGACCGCCAAGCATTGCGCGATGTGGGATTTTCGGATCGGGATATCTTCGACATCGCCTCAGTCGCGGGTTTCTTCAATATGACCAACCGAGTGGCGTCCGGCACCGATATGCGCCCCAACCCGGAGTATCACGCACAGGCGCGATGATCTGCAAAACCGCTCTTGCCGCCGCGCTTTGCTTCGCGGCGTCCGGCGCAAGCGCGCTGGACCTTCCCGGCGCCGCGCGTCTGGCCAAGGAAGTGGTGATTGATGCGGCAGCGTATCCTGTGCCGATAGCACCCTTTGCCGATGAAACCGTTCCTGTGCTTGCGCTCGATGGGGCGGTGCGCAAGCAGGCTTGGCAATTGCCGGGCCAATCTTTGACGCCGTTCCAAGTGCTGGCCCCGCTGGTGGAGCAATTGAAGGGCGATGGGTACTCCGATGCCTTCTCTTGCGAGGGCGATCGCTGCGGCGGTTTCGATTTCCGCTTCGGAATCGATGTATTGCCCGCGCCGGACATGTTCGTGAATCTGCGCGACTTCTTGTTCACGACCCTGTTGCGCGGACCGGAAGGCCAGCCTGATGGCGCTGTCTTGCTGCTCGCCAGCGCTGCGCAGGGGGTAACCTATCTGCAAGTTGTTGAAGTTTCACAAGCGGACGGCTTTGCCCTCAATGTTGTGTCGAGCAATCCCGCTCCAACGACGCCCCCGGCGCAAATCTCCGACGCACGCCCGGCGGAGCCCGGCAGCATCGACGACTTGCTCGTGCGCGGGGCCTTCATCCTCGAAGATCTGGCATTTGATACCGGGGCGACGACTTTGGGCACGGGGCCCTTCCAAACGCTTGATGATTTGTCGAACTTCCTCCTCTCCAACCCGGACCAACGGGTGGCGTTGGTGGGGCACACAGATTCGGTTGGCTCGCTCGATGGCAACATACGCATTTCCAAACAACGCGCCCAAGCCGTGCGCAAGCGACTGGTTGAGGAATATGGTATTCCTGAGCAACAACTCGACGCCGAAGGCATGGGCTATCTCGCGCCGCGGGCATCCAACCTCACCCCAGAGGGGCGCGAAACAAACCGCCGGGTCGAGGTGATTGTACTTTCAGACCGTTAAAACGCCCCGCCTTATACTTGAGACACCGATACCCCGTCACGACTTCTGCGCTCTCGGGACGTCGGCGTCACATTTTGATTCAGGTTAAAGGCGGGACGCTCTAGGGTCAGGGCCCTAGGGCAAAAAAAATCCGGCGAGGATATCGCCGGACTGAAGTTCGAGGGAATTTCGTGTGCTTTACCAGTCGTTTGGGCCTTTGTCCGCAAAGGCGTGGACCAGAAAGTCAATGAACGCACGCACCTTGGGCTGTGTGAAGCGCCCCGGCGGGTAGACCGCGTAGATACCTTGCGTCTCCATCGGCAGATCGGGGATCGCGTCTTCGATCAGGCCTTCGTCCATGGCGTTTGCATAGAGATAGCTGGGCAGATACGCGATGCCGAGGCCCGAGATCGCAGCATTGAGCAGTGATTGCCCGTCATTTACCGACAGCCAGCCTGCTGTGCGCACTTGCCGTTTCTCGCCAGAAGGCGCTGTGATCCGCCAAACATTGCCCGAAGACTGGTTCGAGTAATGCAGCAGCTTGTGCTCGTTCAGATCATCAATCCGCGTTGGGCGACCGTACTTCTTAAAGTAGTCCGGCGATGCGATCATGCGCTTGCTGGTTTCCGTCAGTTTCCGGGCGCGCAGGGTGCTGTCTTCCAGCTCCCCAATCCGCACAGCCATGTCGAACCCTTCCGAAATCAACTCTACATAGCGGTTGTTCAGCACCATATTCACGGTGATATCCGGGAATTCGTCCAGAAACCCCGATAAAAGCGGCGATAGGTGGTTCACCCCGAAATCCGTCGCGATCGAGATCCGCAGCAGCCCGGAGGGCGCCGATTGCATCGAGGTCACAAGCGCATCTGCTTCGCCCGCATCATTCAGAACGCGCCGGGCGCGGTCATAGTATGCAAGGCCAATTTCCGTGGGCGAGACACGGCGCGTTGTCCGGTTCAGTAGCCGGGCGCCAAGGCGCGCTTCGAGGCTAGAGACATGTTTCGATACGGCAGATTTTGAAATCCCCATCTTTTTCGCAGCATCTGTAAATCCACCTTGGTCCACAACCGTGGCGAAGGCTTCCATTTCCGTAAGGCGGTCCATAGCCGTCCTTTCATCCGCATCTTTCCGTCAGGGCAGTTATCCGGTCGAATTCGGGCAAGAACGGGGCAGGGATGAGATAATATTCGGGTATTTGCCCAATTGGTGAGCACGCGGAAACAAGCCTAGGTCGTATTTTCTACCGGCGGATAGGCCGCATCAAAGGCGCGTTTGCTGGTGTGCGAAACCCTGACGGTCCGGCTGTCAGGCACGCGCTTGGCCCAGCCGATCTCTTCCATGCGGGTCAGTAAGGCGCGCCCCGGCTTGCCCGCAAGGTGGCTTTCGCGCGCGGCTTGCATCCGACCCGATTGGGCGTGAAAACTACGACGTCGCGCGGTTTGAAAAGTTCCTGCTGCGCAAGGACCGAACATGGCTGGAAAGGGTAGACAGATGATCGCAGTAATCTTCGAAGTGATCCCGGCAAAAGGGCGCAAGGCCGAGTATCTTGATATCGCCGCCGCGATGCGCCCGATGGTGGAAGAGGTCGAGGGGTTCATCTCGGTCGAGCGGTTTCAGAGCCTGACAAACCCCGACAAACTGCTCTCCCTTTCCTTCTTCGAGGACGAAGAGGCTGTGCAACGCTGGCGCACCCTCGCCGCGCATCGCAGCGCGCAGTCCAAAGGGCGGGCGGGGATTTTTGAGGATTACCGCCTGCGTGTGACCCATGTG
>CAZPXE010000009.1:0-22708 GCA_964590545.1 uncultured Rhodobacterales bacterium
ATATTCATCTTCCTTTTGAGCGGACCGTGCCGATACCGTGCGGGAATGTCCATAAGCGGTTTGCATCCCGGTTAGGGTTTGCTCATGCTGTTCATATGGGACCGCAAAAGCGCATTTTCATCCATGCGGGCGCGCATCGCACTGGCACGTCCTCGTTTCAACTTTGCTTGCATGAAAACCGGGCGGGGTTGCTAGGCGCAGGCTTTGATGTGTCCTACCCGAACCGTGACGGTATTCCGAGCGGGGATCTGGCGCTGCATCTGCCAAGCCCGCGTCACCATCCGCGCGAGTACGATAAATTCGCCGCGCGCATCTCGCGCCGGGCGCAGATGCACAGCCCAGATCCAAGCCGCGCGTGGATCATCAGTGAAGAGAACATTCCCGGCCGGATGCTGCACTTTTTTGGCGGCCAGTTTTATCCAGCCGCTGAAAGCCGTTTTGATGTTTTGCGCCAAGGGCTTGGGGACTCGAAAATCGAGAGGATTGTCCTTGTAATCCGGCCCTATGCCGAAGTGTTCGTCTCGGCGCATCGTAAGCGCGCCGAGGACAATTGGGTCGACCCCTTTGCCACGATCCGTGAAAATTTGATGGCGATGGACCGTGGTTGGCCCGAACTGATCCGGGCGATGCGCGATATCTTGCGACCGCAAGATATGCGCGTTGTTTCTTATTCCAATCGCGGTGCTTCGGTGGATGTGCTGACACGGCTTGTGCCGGATTTGATGCAGACCGATTTACGTGAGCCGGAGCTCAGGGTGAACACCAGTGCAACCGATGCGGCGCTTAAAGCTCTGCAACTACGCTACGCCCGCAGCGCTGATGTGCCACAACAAGATGTCAGGGACATTGTCGCGCAACATGCGCAGGACAGGTCCGAGCGCGGCTTTGCCCGGTTCACAACCGCGCAAGAGCAAAGGTTGGCCGCGCGATATGCCGATAGTTTAGATGCGATTGCGAAATTGGATGGTGTAACGCTAGACGCGTGATTTTTCATCTGATTTGACGGCATCCCAAAGCGCATCCATTTCCTGCAGCGTGCTGTCTTCGGGCCGCCTGCCGTGCTGTGCCAACCGCGCTTCGATCCCCTCGAACCGTCTTGTGAACTTGCCATTCGCAGCGCGCAGGGCCGCTTCGGGATCGATTTTCAGATGCCGGGCGACATTTGCCATAACGAAGAGCAGATCGCCAAACTCTTCCTCAACTTCGTTTTGCGAGAGCGTTTCGCGCGCTTCGACCAATTCGCCGACTTCTTCGCTCAGTTTCGCAAGCACGTCGTCTACCTCCGTCCAGTCAAACCCAACCCGTGCGGCGCGCTTTTGCAGTTTCACGGCGCGCAGCAAGGCGGGCAGACCTATGGCGACGCCGTCGAGCGCGCCTTTCTCGGCCCGGCTGGCCCGTTCCTGTGCCTTGATCGTTTCCCAGTCGATTGTTTGCTGCTGCGCCGATTTATCGCGTGATTCGTCGCCGAACACATGCGGGTGCCGGGCGATCATTTTCTGGGCGATGCCTTCGGCGACGTCGTGAAAACCATAAAGGCCCGCCTCGGCGCTGATCGCTGTGTGATAGACCGTTTGCAGCAGCAAATCGCCCAACTCTCCCTTCAAATCGTTCCAATCCTCGCGTGCGATCGCATCGGCCACTTCATAGGCTTCTTCAATCGTATACGGAGCAATTGTTTGAAATGTCTGCTCAATATCCCACGGACAGCCTGTTTCGGGGTCCCGCAGGCGGCGCATCACCTCTAAAAGCCGGTCCATTCCGGGGGCAAGGGCGTGAATGGGGTCTTCGGGCATTGCAGGCGGCTCCGGTTCGGTGTCTGATGTGACCAAACGCCGATGCGCTGAAGGAGTCCACCCTATGCCCGTGATTAATCGTATTGCCGGTCTCGCCGATGAGATGACCGAATGGCGCCGCTATTTACACACGATCCCAGAACTGGAGATGGAGTGCTTTAAGACCGCTGCCTTTGTGTCAGAAAAGCTGAAAGAATTTGGCGTTGACGAGGTGCATGAGGGGATCGGGACTACGGGCATCGTTGCGATCATTAACGGTCAAGGTGACGGGCCGACGATTGGCTTGCGCGCCGATATGGACGCGCTGCCCATCGCGGAGGCAACCGGGCTCGACTATGCCTCGACCCATGAGGGCAAGATGCATGCTTGTGGCCATGACGGACACACGACGATGCTGCTGGGCGCGGCGAAATATCTGGCGGAGACGCGCAATTTCGCGGGGCGCGTCGCGCTGGTGTTCCAGCCGGGCGAAGAAGAGCCGGGCGGGGCGCGCATCATGTGCGAAGAAGGTATCATGGAAAACTTTGATATCGCTGAGATTTACGGCATTCACAACGTACCGGACCTGCCCGAAGGCGTGTTCCATACGCGCCCCGGCCCGATCATGGCGGCGGTCGATACGTTTACGATCAACCTCAAAGGCGTTGGTGGGCATGGGGCGATGCCGGAAGATACGAAAGATGTGGTGATCGCAGCCTGTAGCATTGGTCAGGCGTTGCAAACGGTGATCAGTCGCAATGTGCCGTCCATTCAGCAAGCCGTGGTGTCGCTGACGCAGATCCACACCGGGACGGCCAGCAATGTGATCCCGGCGGACGCCTATATGAACGGCACAATCCGCACCTTTGATTCCGAAACACGCGAACAGATTCACGCGCGGATCAAGGCGATTGTGGCCGGGCAAGCCGCCGCGTTCGATATTGAGGCCGAGCTTGAAATTCAGATCGGTTATCCGGCGACGGTGAATGATGCGGATCAAACTGCTTTTGCTGCAGACGTCGCGCGAATAATATCAGGCGATGACAATGTGGTGGACGACACCGACCCGGTCGCGGGTGCGGAGGATTTTGCATATATGCTGGAGCGTCGTCCCGGCGCGTATCTGTTCATGGGGCATGGGCCGAGCGCAGGCCTGCATCATCCAGAATACAATTTTAACGACGCCGCCGCGCCGTATGGGGCCAGTTTCTTTGCCACTTTGGTGGAAACTGCGAACCCGGCAAAGAAGGCTGCGGGCTAAATGGCTCTCGAAGATGCGGGGAAGATGGTCGATATGGCCTTCACGCGCGATGACCCGCGCGGCCCCAGTTTCGAGAATACCTTCGGCGGCGCGACGTCATTTCTGCGCCGTCGCTATACCAAAGACCTGACCGGTGTTGATATCGCCGTCACCGGCGTGCCGTTTGACCAAGCCGTCACCAATCGCCCGGGCACGCGGCTAGGCCCGCGCGCGATCCGGGAGGCCAGCAGCCTGCAAGCGCCCGATGCGCCCTATGGTTGGCCATTTGATGTGATGAGCGAGCGGGTGATTGTCGATTATGGCGATCTGGCCTTCGACTATGCCAACATCCCGGCCTTTCCACAGGCTTTGCAAAGTCACATCGCAGGCATTTTGCAAACTGGCGCGGCGTCGGTGGTGCTTGGGGGCGATCACTATATTTCGTTCCCGATTCTAAGGGCTTATGCGGAGATTTTCGGCCCGATCTCGCTGGTGCAGATCGATGCGCATACGGATACTTGGCCAGACGATGACATGGCCCGCGTCGATCACGGGACGATGTTTTATAAGGCAGTGAAGTCGGGGATTGTGGACCCAAAACGCTCGGTTCAGATCGGGATCAGAACGACGAATGAGGACACACTGGGCGTCAACATCATCGACGCGCCTGAGGTGCATCGGATTGGGCCGGAGGCTGTGGCGGCGCGCGTTAAGGAAATCGTAGGTAAACACCCTGTTTACCTAAGCTTTGATATTGACGGGTTGGACCCGGCCTTTGCTCCGGGTACGGGCACGCCAGTTTGGGGCGGGCTGACCTCGAACCAAGCCGCGGTGCTTTTGCGAGAACTGGCAGGCATCAATATTCGCGGCGGCGATGTGGTTGAGGTTTCGCCACCCTTTGACACAACCGGGGCGACGGCGATTGCCGGTGCGCATGTGGCAACGGAAATCTGCTGCTTGCTGGGCTGGCGGATGCGAGAGGAAGACGCGACAGGATGACGAACCAACCGATCAGCGGAAATGAGCTGGCGCGTTTCTCGGGGCCGGGAAGTTTCATGCGCCTGCCGCAAATTAACGATCTGTCCACGCTGGATGTGGCGATCATGGGCATTCCGATGGATATCGGCACGTCCTGGCGCTCTGGCACGCGGATGGGGCCGAAACAGGTGCGCAGCGAAAGCGCGATGATCCGCCCTTACAATATACAAACCGGTGCGGCGCCGTTTGACAGTTTGAACGTCTCGGATATCGGCGATTTGGCGATCAACACCTTCTCACTTTCCAAGTCTTTGCAAGTGATTCAAGAGAGTTACGAGGCGATCCTCACCCATGATCTGATCCCTGTCGGGATTGGTGGTGACCACTCGATCACCCTTCCCATCCTACGCGCGATTGCCAAGAAACACGGACCGGTTGCGCTTGTGCATGTGGATGCGCACGCCGATGTGAATGATGAGATGTTTGGGGAGAAAGAGACCCATGGCACGGTGTTCCGCCGCGCGTATGAGGAGAAACTGATCCAGCCGGACAAGGTGTATCAGATCGGGCTACGCGGCACGGGTTATTCGGCGGATGACTTTAAAGAGGCGGCAGGCTGGGGCTTTCAGCAATTTTTGGCACCGGAGTTGTGGCACCGCTCGCTCGCGACGCTCGGCACGGAAATTCGGCGCGATATCGGGGATTTACCTGTCTATGTCACATTCGATATCGACAGTCTTGACCCGGCCTTTGCCCCCGGCACAGGCACACCAGAGATCGGTGGGCTGACGACGATGCAGGCGATGGAGTTGATCCGGGCGCTGCGCGGCAAGAATGTGGTGGGATGTGATCTGGTCGAGGTCTCGCCGCCGTATGATCCAAGTGGAAACACGGCACTGGTCGGGGCGAATATCCTGTTTGAACTGTTGTGCGTTCTGCCCGGTGTAACCTATCGCTAAGGAAAAGGCGTGCAACGCATGATAATTTGGGTGGTTTGTGTATTGGTTGTTGGCGTGCTGGCTTTCGTGCGGCTTGCGCCATCGGATGCCGGGCGATGGCATCTTCCGGTGGAGGCGAGCGAGGACAGCACGCGCGCCGGGGGCGCGGTTCGAATCATAGATGGCGACATGAAGAAGTTCATGCAACTCTCTGATATCGCGTCAAATACAGCGCGCAGTGTTGTTCTGGCAGGCAGCGCAAGTGACGGAATGATGACGTTTGTGACGCGCAGTAAATGGATCGGGTTTCCCGACTACACGACGATCCAACTGGACGGTGACAAGATCAAACTGCACGCGAGGTTGCGCTTTGGCAGGTCCGATCTGGGCGTGAACGCCGCACGGCTAGAGCGTTGGATCGACCAGCTTAACCGGGGATGACATCGGCCCATGCGTGTCCGGCGTGGCGCTGGAGGACAGGCAGCCAGGCTGCATCTCTCGCCACATCGGCACATTCAGCGACATCTGGCACTGGGCCATGAACATGCGTCCGTCTACCTGCATACAGATCGTCTGTCCCAGTTCGATCCGGGTGCCAGAGCCATCCGTGCAATAGCAATCGACCGTTTTTCCAGAGGGGCTGGTGACGTCTGCGAGAGCAGGGGACGCCACAAGTACGAAAGGTATCAAAGCGCGCATCATGTTTCTAGAATAGCAAAAACCTGCTTCTTGACCAAGCCTTTGCAATACCGCAAACCCAGCCCATGATTAACAGCGACCGTCTTGAGCAAATTCGCCAACGTTTCCAATTCCTCGAAGCCTCTATGGCGCAGGCATCGGGCGGCGATATTGCGGCTTTGGCCAAGGAATATTCCGATCTGCGCCCCGTGGTGGAGCAGATTGAGGCGTATAATCGGCTGATCTCGGACATTGCTGATGCGGAAGAGATGCTGAGCGATCCGGATATGCGGGATCTGGCCGAGGAAGAATTGCCCGGCCTGCGCGCCGCCGTGCCAAAGGCGGAAGCGGCGCTGCAATTGGCGCTGTTGCCCAAGGATGCCGCCGATGCGCGCCCGGCGATGCTGGAAATTCGGCCCGGCACGGGCGGGGATGAGGCGGCGCTGTTCGCAGGCGATTTGCTGCGGATGTATCTGCGCTATGCCGAGGGGCGCGGCTGGAAGGTCGATATCATCGAAGAGGCCGCAACCGAGCTTGGTGGGATCAAGGAAGTCACCGCACATATCACCGGCGAAAATGTGTTTGAGCGGATGAAGTTCGAATCCGGCGTTCACCGTGTCCAGCGCGTGCCCGAGACCGAGAGTGGCGGGCGTATTCATACCTCTGCTGCGACGGTGGCGGTGCTGCCAGAGGCGGAAGATGTGGATATCACCATCGATCAGGGGGATATTCGGATCGATACGATGCGTTCATCCGGGGCCGGGGGCCAGCACGTGAATACGACCGATTCTGCGGTGCGGATTACCCACTTGCCGACCGGGATCGTTGTGACCAGTTCCGAAAAATCGCAGCACCGCAACCGGGACAAGGCGATGCAAGTGCTAAAGGCGCGGCTGTACGATATGGAGCGGCAAAAGGCGCATGACGAACGCTCTGCCGACCGGGCGGCGCAGGTGGGCAGCGGGGATCGCTCGGAGCGGATTCGCACCTATAACTTCCCGCAAGGACGCATGACGGATCATCGGATTGGGCTGACGCTTTATAAGCTGGATGCGGTGATGACTGGCGATCTGGATGAGACCATTGATGCGCTGATCGCAGAGGATCAGGCGCGCAGGTTGGCGGAGATGAACGGGTGACGGCGGCTGAGGCGCTGGCAGCCGCTGCTTCGCGCCTGCGCGCTGCTGGGGTGGACGACCCGGCGCGCGATGCGCGGGTGCTGCTGGCCCACGCAGCGAAGGTTGACGCGGCACGGATCACCTTGATCGCGCCAGAGGATCTGTCGCCCGACATTGAGGAACGTTTTGAAGAGCTTGTGGCCTTACGCGCCGTGCGGGTGCCGGTCTCGCATCTCATTGGCGCGCGTGAATTTTACGGGCGCAGCTTCAAGGTCAGCGGCGATGTATTGGACCCGCGCCCCGAGACCGAAGCACTGATCGAAACCGTGCTGTCTGAGCCGTTTGAGACGGTGTTGGACCTTGGCACCGGCTCGGGTTGCATTCTGGTGACGCTTTTGGCTGAGCGGGAGAATTCAGCGGGGGTTGGCGTGGACCTCAGCGAAGCGGCCTGTCTGCAAGCCAGCGCCAATGCGCTTTTGCATGGGGTCGAGCGACGGTTGGACATTGTGCAATCGGATTGGTTTGAAAGCGTCGCAGGGCGCTTCGATGTAATCGTTTGCAACCCGCCTTATCTCGCCGCTGCCGAGATGGAGGATGTCGCGCCCGAATTGGCCCGGCATGAGCCGCGCTTGGCGCTGACGGATGAGGCGGATGGGCTGTCGGTCTATCGCTTGCTAGCGGAACAGGCTGCGGGGTATCTGACAGCCCATGGCCGCGTCGTGATGGAAATCGGCTGGCAACAAGGGCCGGATGTGCGCGACATTTTCAGTGCGCAAGGCTGGGCCGAAGTGCAGGTTTTGCCCGACCTTGATGGCCGCGATCGGGTCGTTGTGGCGAAATCCCCCCAAGGATGACGTGAATTCGCGGATTTTTGCCGCTTTTTTGACCTCGAAATCCAATTTTGCCTTGCCCATAGGCTGCCACCATGCTTAGAAACACTTGTTCAAACGCTGTACCTGCGCAGCGCGAACCGATTAAGCCCAAAACAAGCTGGCACGTCTTACACTGATGCGTTGTCGCATCCTCGCACTGCCACAAATGACAGCACAGGCACGTCCTCGTTCATGAAATCATCACGATCCCGGTCCCGGAATAAGAACAATCGTAACCGCCCTCAGGGTGGAAGCGTCATCAATCGCGTCTTCGATAGCTCTGGTCCCGAAGGTAAAGTGCGCGGCACGCCGCAGCAGATTATTGATAAGTACAATCAGCTTGCGCGTGATGCGCAACTGTCCAATGACCGCGTTGCGGCGGAGAATTTCCAGCAGCATGCCGAGCATTACCTGCGCCTGCTCAGCGAGGCGCAGCGCGAAGTTGACACGCGCCGTGAGGAGCAGGAGCGTCAGAACCGCGAACGCCAAGCTGAGCGCGATCGCGAACGCTCCGAACGGCAGGAGCGTGAGGCGGCCCCGGCCCCCAAAGCGCAGCCCGATGTGAATGATCCCGGCGCGGGCGATCAGCCGGATGTGGTTGAAAGCGCCGACAGCAATCTGGTGGAAACGCCAGAGCAGGCGCCGAAGCCGAAGCCCAAACCGCGTGCGCGTAAGCCGCGCAAACCTAAGGCAGAAGAGGCGGCGGCCCCGAAGCCCGATACGCCAGACTCTCCGCCAGAAACGCCTGAAGCGGCAGAGTAAGCGTTAGCCCGCGTCGATGGCGCGGGCGAGGGCGCAGAATGCCTCCAAAGGCACGGTTTCTGCGCGGTCCGTCGGTGTGATCCCGGCAGCCTTCAAACGATCTTCGATATCTGCGGTAACGGATTTTAAGGCCGAGCGCAGCATTTTGCGGCGCTGGTTGAAGGCCGCTGCAACAACGCGCTCTAACGTTTTGGGATTGGCGGGAAAACGCGGCTCGGGCAGGGCGGTTAGATGCACCACGGCGGAGGACACTTTGGGGGGCGGAGTGAACGCTTCGGGTGGCAAAGACAGCGCAATATGCGCCTCGCAGCGCCAGTTTGCCAGCAGCGACAAGCGCCCATAGGCTTTGGAGCCGGGTTGCGCCACGATCCGCTCGGCGACTTCGCGTTGGAACATCAGGGTAAGGCTCTCCCAAACCGGGGGCCATTCAGGCGGCGTCAGCCAGCGCACAAGCAATTCAGTGCCGACGTTATAGGGCAGATTGGCTGCGATGCGGATCGGCGGGGTCAGGTGCGTCAGCGGATCAATTGCCAGCGCGTCGCCTTCGATCACCTCAAGTTGCCCGGGATAGCGCTCGGCAATTTCGGCAAGGGCAGGCAGACAGCGCGGGTCTTTTTCGAGCGCCAGCACCTTGCGCGCCCCTTCTGCCAGCAAACCGCGCGTTAGCCCGCCGGGGCCGGGGCCGATTTCGAGGACATCGCAGCCACTCAAATCCCCAGCCAGTCGCGCGATTTTTGCGGTCAGGTTCAGGTCTAGCAAGAAGTTCTGCCCCAACGCCTTTTTTGCGCTGAGCCCATGGGTCGTGATCACCTCACGCAGCGGTGGCAGGTCGTCGATCTGGCTCATGAAAACGGGCCGCGCGCGCTATTTGTCGCGGATACGAGCATCGGCGCGCAACTGCTCCAAGTAAGACCGAGAGAAGCCATTCAGGCGCTCATTGCGAAGCTGATTGGCGATACTGTCCCGGTCTACATCTTCACCTAAATCAGGCGTTCTGCCGCACATCATTAGAAACACCAACGCGCTGCCGTCGGACGACAAAAGCGCGCTAGAACTCTCTCCTTCATCCAGCTTGGAAAGTTCGATCGCGATGTCTTGAGGGATGTCAGCAGGGGGTAAGGTTTCGCGTTGGAGCGTCTCTTCCGGCTCCCCTTGAGCTATCCCATAAAGGTCATCGCAGGTGTCTACGGCTGCGCGAATCCGGCCCGCTTCTGCGAGCGTTGCTTCAGTGCGGCCCCCCGGAATGAAAAATTGCGCGTATTCAATCGCGCTATAGGTTTGCGCCGCTCTTTCTGTCTCTTCAATCCCGCGCAGTTGGAACAGCGCAACGGCGTTTGGGATTGGCAACGGCGCGGTGACTTCGCCGGGCGAAAGGGCAAGGATCAAGGGGCGCAGAACCGGGGGAAGATCCGTTATGGCCGTCCACTCGAGCCGCCCACCACGACCACGCGATGCCGTCGCAGAAAAACGCCGTGCAGCAGCAGAGAACTCTGCTTCGCTGCGCAATTGGGAAATACGTTCAGCTTGCGCCAAAACAGCAGCCGCACGTTGCGGAGGGGCAGGGATGATGATTTCTGACAGCAACACGCGCAAAGCACTTGTTTGCCCGACAGTTGCCAAAGCGCGGTCAACATCCGCTTCTGTTACCTCAACGCGTGAGCCAAAACGGCCACGGATCAGCTCGCCCCAAAGTGTCGTCACCGAAACGAAATCGGCAAAGGTCTCGCGCGCAATGCCGCGCTGTTCCAAAGCCTGAATGAACTCGTTCGCCGTCAGCTCGGCGCGCCCCGCAAACGCTTCCATTGCGTCTTGCAGCTGAGCGTCCGAAATCGCGAGGCCGACCTCCCGCAGGGCTTGCCGTTTCAAGGCGTCATCAATCAGGTCTTGCCGCGCATTTTCAGCGCCCGCTCGGGCAGGAGACACGATACGCAGGAACAGTTCACGCTGTTGCAGCTCGAACCGTGTTACGATGTCTTCATTCACCTCAACGGCTGGGGCGAACAGGTTTTGGGCGAAGGCCGGGCTGCCACCGAACGGGAACGAGATCAGACAGGCACAGGTCGCCAAAGCAGAGAAAAAACGGGTCATGAACAAGATCTCGAATAGGTTTTGTTGCCAGCTTGGGCCGTGAAGCCCCGTAGTGCCACTGTAAATCCGAAACTCGTCGAAGGCTCAACACTTGTTGATGAGGCAAAGCTGCGTTTGAGGGTGAAATCGACCGAAGCACACTCGTTCTGATAACCAAGACCAAGGCCGATGCGCGCAAGGCGGTCGTCCTCGGCATCATAACGCCAATCGCTGGATAGGGTCCAATTGTCGTTGAACCGATAGGCGCCATCAAGTGTCAGTTCAGACACCGCCTTGGTCCGATCTTCGGCCGCGTCTTCCTCCAGCCATAAAAAACTGCCGCCCAAGGTGAGCTTGTCACCGGACCAGTCACTGCGCAACTCTGCTTTCGAGAAATCGAGGTTTTCATCGAACAGCACACGCCCACCAAAGGCAAAGCCATCTTGGGTCTTCACTTGTCCGGCAACCAGAAAATCGGAACTGAGCCCGGCAAGGCCAGAGCTGTTTGTAAAGTCATCAACACGTTCTTCGCGCAGGATTTGCCCAACAGAGAGGTAGCTTTCCCAGCCCTCCGGGTCATAGCGGGCCCAATTCAAACCAAAGGCAAGCGTCACACCATGTTCACGCCGATCTTTGGCTGGAAAGCGGCTGAGCGAGAGCAGGTTGCCTTCGTCAAACTCGACACGCGTGCTTTCATCGTTGGCGACATCTGCTTGGGTACCGCCTGTCCAACCGATTTGGGCAAAAGGTTCGAGGAAATGGATCGCCCCGTCTGATCCGGTCTTAGAAACTGGGTAACGAATGGCGAGAGCGGCTTGCGGAACGGCATCCTGTTCGGTGCCTGAGTAACGGTTATCCTGAGCGGTATTGAACACATCAAAACCCACGCCAACCTGTCCATCTGCGCGAAGCCCGCCTAACACCGTCCAGGATTTCAAATAGTCGATATTGCCATGAAGCCGAACTACATCCCGGCCCAGCCCTGGTGTGCGATCTCGCGACGTCCTGTGGTGACCATGGCCAGATAGGTCAAAACGCAGCTCCCCGCCCAGACGCGCTGGGAAAATGCGACGTTCATAACTCGCATCCAACACAGTGGTTGGCAGGGTCGCGTTATCTTCGCCCGCGCGCAGTGACTTGATGGTGACAAGTCGTGTCTGAATGTATTCGTCGCGCCGGGTGCGAGACACCGCAACTTGGCTGTCGAGGCGGTCCTTACTGGAATACCCATATTGCTTGAGGTACGCGTCGTCGCTTGTGGCTTCAACGTCGAAGCTCAGATTGAACCCCCGTCGAAGATCAAAGGCCCCGTTGGCGAATACGTATGCTCGATCCTCATCTGATCGCAGCGAATCGCGCGTGAAAGCGCCGCGCACATTTATGCGACCCGCTCGGAAGGCTTGGCGATACCGCCACTCCAATGTGCGCGTCTTGGCGGACAGGTAAGGTGTCAACGTCAGATCCTTGTGATCACCAATGCGGATGAAATATGGCATCTTCAATCCGGTTCCCAGTTGCGATGTGGTGGGCAAGGAGGGGATCAGGAAGCCACTTGCCCGTTTTAGATTCGGGTCGGGCAGACGCAGACGCGGGAGATAAAAAACGGGGATATCCCGGATCCACAACTGGGCCTGATCGAAATACAACTGTTGTTCTTGCTGATCATGCACAATGCGGGTTGCCCGGATTTGCCAAAGAGGTGCGCGCCCGTCTGAACATACCCGGCAGGACGTAACAGCCGTTTTGTAGAGCTGCGAATACCGCCCATCCACTCTGTTGATCTGTACTGCGGCCAATTGCACTTGTTGATCCAAAACCAGCCGAGCGGATCTAAAAATGCCGTTGCGCAAATCGGGATCGAGTTCAGCGGCATCCGCAACGATAACGACGTCTGATCCGTTCGACAGTGTCAGCGGGCCTTCAAGGCGCAGAGTTTGCGACGTTTGGTCGTAGGTGATGCTGCGCGCGGTAAGGCGCGTGTTTCCTTGATAGATTTCGACATTTCCGCTTGCTGTCAAAACCCGATCCTGGCTGACTTCAACCTTATCCGCGACCAGAACCGCGGGCGGATTTTCAGTGGCCGTGGCGGAACTTGTCTGAGCGCTGGCGGCAAAGGGCGCCGCGTTGGCGAAGACGGCGCAAACCAGCAATGACAGCAGGCAACGAAGCATTATCCATCCTCCGCATGCAGTAACAACCCAACAGCGAGCAACACAGAGGCCACCGGCACGGACCACGTAGCAAGGATAACTCCGACTTGCCCATTTTCGCCAAGGATCGTCGCGAAGGAGCGAGCGAAAAACAACGCGAAGCCCAGTAATACTGCGCTCAGGACGGCGGGGCCGGTGCTACCCAGCCGGGTGTGCCGCATGGTGAAGGCAGATCCGACCAGTACAAGGGCCACAAGAAACAGGGGCCGAGCCAATTCCGATTGAAACCAGACATGATGCCGACGCGCGGAAAAACCGGCCTGTTCAAGCTGTGCGATAAAGGTCCTCATTTCCCAGATCGACACGCCTGACGAGGTGCCAAGACTTTCACGAATGCGGTCTAGTGTCAGGGTGGATGGCACACTGAGCGTTTCGAAAAATTGCGCGCCCGCCTCGGCGAAGCGGTCGGAGGCAAGGTTCCAGCTTTTTGCATCGCGCAAAGACCATGCGTCGTTGATCAATGCAGCGCTGCCAGCCTCGATGCGCTGCACAGGACCGCCATCCGGCGCATATGTGAGAAACGTGACCCCATACAAGACAGACGCGTCAGCATTTGAACGCGACGCTCTGATCACCGATTGTCCATCCGGGCTGCCTTGCCGCAACCACAGGCCTTCAGAGGAAATCGACAATGCAGCGTTGCCCCCTGAGCGATAACTTTCAGACAAGCTCGCAAATCGGTTGGACAGAGACGCTATCATCGGTCCGAATGTCGTGACCGCCACGAGCCCGATTATAACCGCAACGCCAATCGGCGCGATCAAAGCTCTTAGCGCTGAACGGCCAGACGCGCGCGTCACGACCATCTCGGATGTGCGCGCCAAGCCAATGAACAATGCAATAGTTGTGAACAAGACGATCAACGGCAGGATTTGATTGATTGTGCTCGGCGACTTCATCAGCGCGAGTTGGGCAACCTGAGCCACTTGAACGTCCAGATCCGCGAAGTCGCGCATCAACTCGACCATGTCGAAAACGAAAATCAAGCTGAACAATAGTACACTGATCGAAGCGAAATTGATCAGGAATTTGCGCGCGAAATAGAGATGCAGGATCATGCCGTCGCCTCGCGCAGTCGTCTGGGGCGCCGGCGCCGCGCGGCGAAAGCGATCAAACCAGCCGCCAACATCGCTCCGAGCGCGGTTGGTAGATAAGCCAAATACCATAAGTCTGCGTTGCCCCGGATCGGATCGGTGATGGATGCCCGCAAGCCGTCCAGAAACAGAAGGCTTGCAAAAGCCAGTAGTATTTCTCGCCATGCTCCGAACCTGGAAAAGCCCCGGCTGATCAAGACCGCGTAGCCAATCAACGCCGTTACCATGGCAAAAATGGGCTGCGCGAACCGCGAATGGAACTCTTCCGCGATGGTGCCGCGCTTTTCTCCAGTCTCTTTGCTCAGTTCTTGCCAGTCGCCAAACATTTCCGGCGTCAACACCGTGCGCATACGTCGTTGGCGTTCGGTGTCGGACCCTGAAATTAAATTACTGATATCATACGAAAAATCTTTAAACGTCGCGGTCGAAAGGCGACCTGTTTCCGGGTCGAGTTGTTGGGCCAATCCATCTACCATGATCAACGATGCTATATCGCCGTTGCGCACAAGGTAAGCTGTCGCCGCGGTGTATGTCACCAGGCTTTCCTGATCGCGACGGTCAGATAAAAATACATCACGCAGCACGCCGTCCACGCCAATGTCGCGCGTATAGAGCGTCACGCCGTCCGTAGGATGAAGAAACGTTCCTTCGGTCAGCAACCGTCCCGTTACGTCTTGCGAAACCTCACTTTCCCGCTGTGCCAAACGGTCCAAGGCGGCGGGAACAAGGATATGGCTGAGAACCGCCATCATAGCGCCAACAAACACACCAAACACCAAAACAGGGCGTGCCAGCCGCCATGGGCTGGATCCCGTCGCCTGCATCACAGTCATTTCGCTTTCATTCGCCAAGCGATTGGTGACATAGACCGCCGCCGCAAACGACGCCAAGGGCAGCACCATCAATATCAGGCGCGGCAGTCCCAAAGCTGTGAACTCAAGAAAAACCAGTGCCGTTTGCCCGTCTCCGATCAAACGATCAAACAACCGCACAGCCCGATTGATCCAGAACACCGCCACCAGAACGAGGGCGAAGAAACCAAAGAAAATCAGCAGTTGCGACAGCATATAGCGGTCGAATTTACCCAAGAGCTGCACCTCGAACATCTGTGTGCCGTTGGCACTCAGTAAACTATCGCACGGAGCAGGAAAACTGCATTCTGGTCTTATCGGCAGAGCCGCGCTAGGTGTTGGGAAATCGAAAAGAAAAGGCTTCCCGACATGGCACCCACGACGCCCACCTTCACCGCGACCGATATTGATGCACTTAAGGACAAGGCGGGCCGTATCGCGGTTATCATCACACCCGATGGTAAGCTTGACACCGGCGCACGCCGGGTGAACCGGCTGACCAAAGGCGCTGTGGCACGGGTGATCGAAAGTGATGGCTTCGAAAAAGCCAAACCCGGGGCGGTCACGACGCTGGCCTATCCGGCGGGCATGGCGGCAGAGGCGGTAGATGTTGTCAAATTGGCCCGCCGCCCCAGCGTCGAGGACGCGCGTAAAGCTGGCGCAGCGCTCGCGCAAAAACCCGGCGCGGTTATGACTGTTTTATGTGGAAACCTGACGCGGGCGGCCGATCTGACCTTTGGGATCGTCGCGCGTCATTATCGGTTTGACGATCATAAGACAGCCGATGAACAAGACCCGGTGGAGTTGACCATTCAGTGTAACGAGCCGGGAGTTGCAGAAGCTGCTTTTACCCCAATGGCAGCGATAGCAGATGGCATGTTCATGACGCGCGATTTGGTGAATGAGCCGGCCAATGTGTTAACCACAACCGAATTCGCGGATCGTTTGGCCGAGATGTCATCCTTGGGGCTCGAAGTTGAAGTTCTGGATGAAGAAGAGCTTGCAAAGCTCGGCATGCGAACACTTTTGAGTGTTGGGCAAGGCTCAGACAGCCCCTCCAAGGTCGTCGTCATGCAGTGGAATGGCGCAGAGAAAGATCAGGCCCCGCTGGCGCTGATTGGTAAAGGCGTGGTGTTTGACACTGGCGGCATCAGTCTCAAGCCTGCTGGCGGCATGGAAGACATGACGATGGATATGGGCGGCGCAGGGACGGTCGCTGGCGCCATGCGCGCGATTGCCATGAGGAAGGCAAAGGCCAATGTGGTCGGCATCGTTGGGCTTGTCGAAAACATGCCATCCGGCAACGCAACCCGTCCCGGTGATGTGGTCAAGTCCATGAAAGGCGACACGGTCGAGATCATCAATACCGACGCCGAAGGCCGGCTCGTGCTGTGCGATATCATGTGGTACGCGCAAGAGCGGTTCGCGCCCGCTGGAATGATCGATCTGGCAACGCTGACTGGCGCGATCATCATCGGTTTGGGACATGAAAATGCCGGTGTTTTTTCCAACGATGATGCTTTGTGCAATGCGTTCCTTAAGGCGGCCGCATCCGAGAATGAGGGCGCGTGGCGAATGCCGCTGGGCCAAGCCTATGACGATCAGTTGAAATCCCGGATTGCCGATATGAAAAACATCGGCGGACGCCCGGCCGGATCTATTACCGCGGCGCAGTTCCTACAACGCTTCGTGAAAGACGGAACGCCTTGGATTCACTTGGATATCGCGGGCGTTGCGTCCGTTAAAACCGACACGGCGCTTGCACCCAAAGGTGCGACCGGGTGGGGCGTGTTGGCGCTGAACCGGCTTGTGGCTGATATGTTCGAAAGCTAAATGGGCGCTGTCTATTTCTATCACTTGACGCGCAAGCCGCTTGAGCAGACGCTGCCGCTGCTGCTTGAGCGGTCTTTGGCAAATGACTGGCGGGTTATTGTGCGAGGCCAAGATGCTGGTTTCATGTCTTGGCTCGATGAAAAACTGTGGTTGGGCGCTGAAGAAAGTTTCCTGCCGCATGGGCTTTCCGGCGGTGAGCATGATGAGCGGCAGCCTATTTTGCTCACAACCGATTCCAACCATGTCGCCGACTGTGTGATGTGTATTGAGGGCACTGCACCAACCCCGGAAGAGGTTAACACCAGCGCGCGGGCCTGTGTTCTTTTCGACGGCAATAACCCCGACGCAGTGCAGATCGCTCGGGGGCATTGGAAATCCCTGACTGAAGCCGGATGCACAGCGCAGTATTGGTCAGAGGCAAGTGGACGTTGGGAAAAGAAAGCCGAAACCGGAGCTTAGCGTGGTTTGCAAACAGGCTAACGCGGGTTTGCAAATTGTCTATCGGGTCAAAATCAGCAGACCATCGGTGATTTCGATGCGCTCCCATCGCTGCAAATAGGCCATGCCCAACAAAGATTGAAACATCTCACCTTCATTAACGTAGGCGGGCATGTTGCGGTCTGCGATTGACCCGATTGCAATGCTGTCCAGGCGGACAGGAGCGGTGCGCACTTCGCCATTGGCAGTACTGGCACGGCCAATATAGTTGAGGCTCTCAGGCTCAAGCCCTGCGGCCTGGGCATCGGATTTCGTCAAAACGATCTCGCTCGCGCCGGTGTCTATGACAAATTCCGTCGGCACTTCGTTAATGTCTAACGTCAGGTAGTAATGCCCGTCAAAAGCGCGGGGCACCTCGATGCGCCCTTGGCCTTCGAAAACCGCCTGCCGGGGAACAATATCGCGTTTGATGTCCTCCCACATCCCGAATCCGGCGATGGTTCCAAGGAAGATCAGGCCCCAGATAGCCGCATTTTGCAGGTTCCTATGCATCCCGCGCCCCGCAAGACTGACAAGAATGCCAATAGCGAACAGGGCGAGACAAAGCGCGGCCAGGAACGTCCCGTTGTCAACATTTTCCATGCCTGTAACATAGTTTGCGAGGCGGAAAGTTAAATAGACTTAGGGTGGCTGCGAGCGGGACAAGAAAAAATGATTTTTTTCAATCACTTCGGGAGGCAGATCTTCGCCGAGGTTTCTTGATCGCGCAGACCGCACCAACTGCACAGACCATCAATAAGGCCGAAGGCGGAATTGGAACAGGCGCAATCTCGATCTGTGTTGACGCTTGTTGCTCTGTCTGTTCCTCAAGCTGCGTTATCCTTGATGTGGTCTGCCGACCAAATTTAGCTTCGAGTATCGCGACGAATAGCCTGAATTCAGCTTCACTGATCCGGCCTGTTCTTTGCAACCGGGAAGCCGCTCGCACGGATAAAGGTGCTACATTTCGGAACATGCGTGAGCGAAACCTGAATCGAAACGGTCTGTTTGCCGATCCGATCAGTGCGCTTTGAACCGCCGGTGTGTACTTGTGCTTTTGCTTGGGAGTGATGGGCGAAGAGGTCGACGTCGAGGACACAGGGCGGAGTACAAAGAAACTTGTGTCAAACTCTGGCAAGTCCAAGCCGGTGTCGAAGAGAATTGTCAGGGTCACCGCTTGACCCGGCGCAGCCTGAAAAAACAGGCAGCAAGAGACGATCAGCGGCGCAAAGGCAGCTGTCAGATGGCGAAGCATCACACAATCCAATCTGAAGAGGGCCCGCGAACACCGTGAATCGGCTGTCAGCGTGCATATGTTGGCTTTTCTTCAAATTGTCGCGAACGTGTAAAAATTTTGTTAAAGCAACAAGTTAATGACGCTTTGTTGGTGGTTGGTTCACTGTGATCGGAATTAGGCAGACGCCTGTTGTGTTTCGAGCTTTTCTTCCGCTGCGACCCAAAGTACTTCGGCGCGCTTCAGTGCTTCCATCACTTCAGCATATTTGTTTTGCCAGACCTCTCGTTCGCCTTGTTTGTCGTTTTCATACATCGCCGGGTCCGCGAGTTTGTTGGCCAGCTTTTCGCGCATGTCTTCCAGTTTTGCGATCCGCGCTTCGGCCTTACGCACCTCGGAGCGCAAGGCGGAGAGGGCCTCTTTGCTTGGTTTCGGCGTCTTTTGGGCTGGTTTAACAGGCTTTGCAGGCTTGTCCGCTGACAGAAGAAGTTTGCGATATGCGCCCAGATCGTCGTCAAACGGCGCGACAGTGCCGCCCTTCACGAGCCATAGCCGGTCCGCAACAAGTTCCAGCAGGTGCATATCGTGAGTTACGAGGATAACCGCGCCCGAATAAGCGGTGAGAGCCTCGACCAGCGCCTCACGGCTTTCAATGTCCAGATGGTTGGTGGGCTCGTCAAGGATCAGCAGATGCGGCGCGTCGATGGTCGCGATCAGAAGGGACAAGCGCGCTTTTTGCCCGCCGGAGAGCCGTCCGACTTCGGTGTCGGCCTGATCGGGGCCAAGGCCGAAGCCAGCAAGCCGAGCGCGCAGCTTGGCCGGGGTTTCGGCGGAACGCAGGCGGCGGACATGGTCAAGCGGCGTTTCATCGACAAACAACTCATCCACTTGATGTTGCGCGAAATAACCGATGCGCAGCTTGGAAGAGGTGACTTTCTTGCCGGCCATCAACGTCAGCCGGTCCGACAATAGCTTGGCCAAAGTCGACTTGCCTTGGCCATTCTTGCCCAGCAACGCAATACGATCGTCTTGATCGATACGCAGGTTCAAGCGTCGAAGCACCTCAGTCTCGCCATAGCCAGTGATGCCGCCTTCGACGGCGATGATTGGCGGCGACATTTCTTCCGGTGAGGGGAAGTCGAAGCGGCGCAGGGCGGCCTCTTGTGGGGACGAAATGGGCTGCATCTTCGCCAGCGCCTTGATCCGCGATTGCGCCTGCTTGGCCTTGTCGGCCTTGTAGCGGAAACGGTCCACATAGGATTGCAGATGCGCGCGCCGGGCGTCTTGCTTTTTGGCCATTGCAGCGGCCAGCGCCAGTTTTTCTTGCCTCTGACGGGCGAATTGATCGTAGGGGCCTTGATAGAAAGTCAGTTTACGATCTTCGAGATGCAGGATCGCGCCGACGGCTCGGTTCAGCAGGCCCCGGTCGTGGCTGATGACGATGACAGTATGGGGGTACTTGGCCAGATACGCCTCTAGCCAGACCGCACCTTCGAGGTCGAGATAGTTGGTCGGCTCGTCCAGCAGCAGCAGATCAGGGGCGGAGAAGAGCACGGCGGCCAAAGCCACGCGCATCCGCCAGCCGCCAGAAAACGCCGAGCAGGGCATTTGCTGTTCTGCGTCGTCGAAGCCAAGCCCTTTCAAGATCGTACTGGCGCGGGCTTCAGCAGACCATGCGTCGATATCGGCCAGCCGGGTTTGAACTTCGGCGATGCGATTTGGATCTTCGGTTTGCTCGGCCAACAGGGCTGCGCGTTCTGTATCGGCGGCAAGCACCGTATCGAGTAGCGAAATGTCGGAAGACGGCACCTCTTGTGAGACGCCCCCAATCCGGGCCCCGGAAGGCAAAGAGATGTCGCCTGATTCCAGCGCAATCTCGCCCCGGATCAAGCGAAATAGGGTCGTTTTACCGGTTCCGTTGCGCCCGACCAAGCCGACCTTGTGCCCTTCGGGGATCGTCGCAGATCCCCCTTCAAACAACGGGCGGCCTTCGATAGCGTAAGTGATGTCAGAAATGCGCAACATGGGCTGCTTGTGCTTGATGACCCAGCCGCCGTCAATCGTCGCTTTTCAAGCGTGAAACCCCATGCTATCGCAGCGCCAAATCACGACGGGGCCGATTGGGCCCTTCATTTCAGGAGATATCCCATGGCGCTTGAACGCACCTTTAGCATCATCAAACCCGATGCGACCCGCCGCAATCTGACGGGCAAAATCAATGCCAAGTTTGAAGACGCCGGCCTGCGCGTCATTGCACAAAAGCGCATCCACATGACAAAGGAGCAGGCAGGCGTGTTTTATGCTGTCCACTCCGAGCGTCCGTTTTATGACGAGCTGTGCGAATTCATGGCCTCCGCGCCGGTGGTTGTACAAGTGCTGGAAGGCGAAGGCGCTATCGCTAAAAACCGGGAAGTAATGGGCGCAACCAACCCGGCCGACGCGGCGCCGGGCACAATCCGTGCCGAGTTCGCCGAAAGCGTTGGCGAGAATTCCGTCCACGGCTCGGATGCCCCGGAAACAGCGGCAGTGGAAATCGCATACTTCTTCGCTGGCATGGAATTGGTCGGCTAAGCCGCTAACTTCGCTTGAATTTTAGAAGGCCGAGCACGATGCTCGGCCTTTTGCGTTTAGGGCTTCGGCTTATCGATTACCCCGATCTCAGCAAGGGCTTTGTCGATGTTGCTCAGGCCACTGCTTTGCTTTGTCCGCGCTTTTATTGCATCAAAGCGAACACGCAGTGCGTCTTTCTCCGCCCCTTGGCAATCGTTCCAAGGCCGTCCTTGCAGCCCCATGACCATTGCATAATAGCCGATGAAATGCGCCTGTGTGCCGGACAGCAACATGGCTTCGTAAGCGGCATCAGGCCCCAACTCGCGCAAGTCGTCTGCACTGTGAATACCGGCGCGTGCGCAAGCCTGTTCAACGGCTGGCCCAAGATTGCGAATGGACGAAACCGCGGCATTCACGCCGGAAGGTCCGAAAACGTGTAGGTTGTCGTTTGATGCATCTCCTCACCGGAGCGCAATAAGATCGACGGGAAGTGCGAATGGTTTGGGGCGTCAGGCAAAGCTTGTGTTTCAACGGCAATGCCGGAAAACGGGCCAATCGACGGCGTTTGCGCTGGCGCAGGTAGGTGCGGCATATGCTGCGCTGTATAAAGCACGACGCCGGGTTGGTTGGTCGCAACATCCATCTGAACGCCGCTTTCGGATGAAGCCAACGTCAACGCATGCGTTCGTGACAAAACAAAAGTTCCGTCCAAGGGCGGGCCATCGACGGGGCAGCGCGGCAGCGAAAAGTCACGATCCGAGCCGCGCATTGGCGCCAAGACACCTGTTGGGATCAAATCAAAGCCTGTTTCGACGTAGCTATCTGCATAGACTTGCAACCTGTGCGCGGTCAGATCGCCCTTGCCATCCAAAGACCAATAAGCATGGTTTGCGGCGTTCACATAGGTGTCCGCATCGCTTCGCGTCGTGATCGTGATTGTCATTTGCGCGTCATCAACCTGGTAAGTCACCGTCATCGCGCGGTTTCCTGGCAAGCCACACTCACCGGGCTTCAGGTGTGTTCGCAGTGTTAGTCGATCTTTGGTGTGTTCAACAACCAGCCACTTTTTCTGATGAACACCATCGTCACCGCTGTGAAGGCAATCGGGGGACGTATTTGCGTGCATCTGGTAGGTTTTGTTATCAAGCCGGACTTGCGCCCCCGCGATCCGTCCTGCGATAGGCCCGACAGTCACACCCATATAGGCCGCCTCAGTGCCATAGTCCTCAGGTTTCGCGAGACCAAGCACCAAAGATTGCGATCGATTGTTGAACCAAAGCCGTGCCAATGCCGCGCCGTAAGGTGATATCGCGACGCGCAGTTGAGCGCTGGCTATCTCAAGAAAAGACATTTGGTATCACCTGAAAGGGACAGTTGAACCCGGTTAACACCGTATTCTTTGCAAGGGTAGGGGAGAGGGCCAAGACATGCGAAACATGGCCTTGGCACAAAGATTGACATCCAATGCCGGTTGCCACAGGCTTGAGAAAACCGGGCAGTGTTATTAGCTCAGTAATCGAGGCCAATTTCTGGCTATCTACGCAAAGCGGAACACCTGAAGGAAGCTTCCATGAGCGTCGAACCGACAGTGATAGAATTGCGAAACTTCGTTACGTATCGCTTATCGCGCCTTCAAAGCCGACTAAATGCGCAAGCGATACGGGTTCTTCGAAAGCATTCAGATCTTTCATTGACCGAGTGGCGGGTCATTGCACTGGTGGCTGACCAGAAGAAACACACGTTGTCAGATATGGTGCGCGATACCGAATTGGACAAAGGTCAATTAAGCAGAGCGATCGCCTCTTTGGTGGCCAAGAAATACATCGCCTCGCAGGTAAATCGGAATGACCAGAGACAGAATTTATTGCAACTCACAAGTTCTGGTGAAGACGTGCATGGAAAATTGTTGCCAATAATGCGGCGGCGTCAACAAAGTTTGATTGCGGAAATTGAAGAAAACGATTTGGACACGACCCTTCGCGTGCTTGACCAACTGGAAAAGGCCAGCGAAGGAACCCCAAGTTAGGTATCGAG
>CAZPXE010000010.1:0-22588 GCA_964590545.1 uncultured Rhodobacterales bacterium
GACAACCTTTTCATGCGCATGTCGGATGACGAATGGCAGTCGGTGATTGATGTGAATCTCGGCGCGACGTTCCGCCTGTGCAAGGGCGTGCTGCGCGGCATGATGAAGGCGCGTTGGGGGCGGATCATCAATATTTCTTCTGTTGTCGGCGCGACGGGCAATCCGGGGCAGGGCAATTATGCGGCCTCGAAAGCGGGCATGGTCGGCATGTCGAAATCGCTGGCCTATGAGGTGGCAAGCCGTGGGATCACGGTCAATGCGGTTGCGCCCGGTTTCATTGAAACCGCGATGACCGACAAGCTGAATGACGATCAGAAGGCCGCTATTCTGGGCCAAATCCCTTCGGGCCGCATGGGCAGCCCGGCAGAGATTGCCAGCGCGGTTTTGTATCTGGCGAGCGCCGAGGCGGGCTATATCACGGGGACAACGCTGCACGTCAATGGCGGCATGGCGATGCTGTAAACTGTCCGCCGCCCGGTGTTTTGATCCGCTTGCCATCTTTGCGGGTTCACGCTAAAGGCGGCGCAG
Organism: uncultured Rhodobacterales bacterium; assembly: GCA_964590545.1. GTDB lineage: Bacteria > Pseudomonadota > Alphaproteobacteria > Rhodobacterales > Rhodobacteraceae > Aliishimia. Next base: position 529 of record CAZPXE010000010.1, read on the forward strand.
AATTCACTCCGGGCAGGGGGCAAAGCTTCTGTTCGGCCCCTCGATTCTCCGGGGGATCAACCGCCCTGAACGGGCATTCAAGGCCATCCCGGAGCGGGGGCAGCATGGGCTGGACGCAGGCGTCTGGTCCCTAGGAAGAGGACTAAAATTATGAGCGACGTCGCAGATCGAGTGAAGAAAATCGTTGTGGACCACCTGGGCGTGGAAGAGGACAAAGTGTCTGAAAACGCGTCGTTCATCGACGATCTCGGCGCAGACAGCCTCGACACTGTGGAGCTGGTCATGGCGTTCGAAGAAGAGTTCGGCATCGAAATCCCGGACGACGCGGCTGAGACCATCCAGACCTTTGGCGACGCGGTGAAGTTCATCACTGAAGCGGCCTGAGCGTAAGCTACCGAAATTCTGAAACGGCGTCTTTCTAAGCGGGAAGGCGCCGTTTTTCTTTTTCTATCGTAAGTTGTTGCTGACAAGCTGCGCGCGGCGCGGCAGCATGGGGAAAAAACACCCATGAGGCTACATGACAGATGCGGGCGATTCCCCCGATACGCACAGCGCGGCTGAGCCTGCGCGCGATGCTTCCACAGGATTTTGAGCGATATGCGGCGATTTGGGCCTGTCCCGAGACCGTCGCCTATATTGGTGGGCGTCCGTGGGACCGCGCGCGCGCTTGGGCGTCGTTCCTGCGCAATGCGGGTCATTGGGCGGTGGTTGGCTTTGGGCAATGGGCGATCCAGCCGCATGGTGAGACGCAGATGATGGGGCAGGTCGGTTTTTTCACCGCCAAGGCAGGTCTTGGTGAGGATTTTGATGCCTTTCCAGAGGCGGGCTGGATGCTGCATCCCGATGCGCAAGGCGCTGGGTTTGGCCCCGAGGCCGCGGAGGCTGCGCATGAATGGTTTGACCGTGTCGTGACCGGGCCGCTGGTGTGCAAGATTGCGGTGACGCATACACGCTCGCTCGAATTGGCGGACCAGCTTGGGTATCGCGCGCTGCGGGATATTGAGGTTGAGGGCGATGACGTTCGGTTGATGATCCGCAAGGCACCCCCCGGTGGCCGTGACGGTCTGTTGGAGGCGGCGGCCGGGGATCGCGCGTAGCGCTCGCCAAAGCGCGCAACCTGTGATAGCATCCGTTAGGGTGTGGCTGTGGGCCAGTTTTGACAGGAGCGTTTTCGCCATGATCCTTTACCCCACGATGGAATTGCAAAAGTCCCGCTGTGTGTCGCTGGAGCGCGGCAATCTCAGCGCGCCTGCTCTGTGGCATGTGGACCCGGTTGAGACCGCGCGTGGATGGGCCGCGGCGGGCGCTCGATGGATGCATGTAACGGATTTTGATGCGGTGGAGGGGCGCGAAAACAATGCAGAGTTGATCCAGACGCTTATCCGCGCAGTTGGCATTCCGGTGCAAGTGTCTGGCGGGATGCGCAGTTATGAGGCTGCGGCGCGGTGGATAGAGGCGGGCGCGGGGCGGGTTGTCGTTTCGACACTGGCGGCGCGCGACCCGGAGGCCGTCAAGGCGCTGACGCGGCGCTATCCGGATCAGATCGTGCTGTCGGTGGATGTCTGGCAGGGCAAGGTGATGACCGATGGGTGGCGCAGTGTCAGCGCTTATACGCCCGCCGATTTCATCACGGCTTTCAATGATACGGCGCTTGCCGGTGTGATCGTCACGGATATCGACAGTGATTTCGAAGATCGCGATGCGCAGCTTGGGGTGATTTCGGGCCTTGCGGCTTGCGCCCGCGCGCCGGTGAATGCGAGCGGAGTGGTTCGCAGCCTCGACGATGTGGCGCGATTGAAATATGTGCCGAACATCGCGGGCGCGTTGGTGGGCCGCGCACTGTTTCGCAAGACCTTTGCATTGGAGGATGCGCTGGAGATTGCTCAGCCTGCGCCCGAACCTGTGGCGGAGTTCATCTAACGCAGCGCGCTAAACCCCATGTGGTCTTGCCCCGGATACCTTTGCCGGGGTATGAGCTTCGCGACGACAGCGCCACATAACATGCGGCGTTTGAACCGGGGCGAGGGCACAAAAGATGCGCAGAGTAGTAGTCACAGGGCTGGGGCTTGTTACCCCATTGGCGGATGGTGTTGAGGCCAGTTGGAGCCGTATTCTGGACGGGCAGTCCGGGGCCGGGCCGATCACTGGGTTCGACACGGAAGGTTTGACCACGACATATGCCTGTGAAGTGCCGCTGGGCGATGGCGCGGACGGGACCTTCAATGCGGATGCTTATCTGGAAAAGAAAGAGCAGCGTAAGGTTGATACCTTTATTCTGTTCGGTTTGGCCGCGGCGCAGCAGGCTGTAGAGGACAGCGGTTGGATGCCCGAAGATACCGAGAGCCTTGAGCGCACTGGGGTGCTGATCGGCTCAGGCATCGGCGGGTTGAATTCTATCGCCAACACGGCCGTCATGATGGAAGAGAAAGGGCCGCGCCGAGTGAGTCCTTTCTTTGTGCCGGGGGCGCTGATCAACCTGATTTCTGGTCAGGTGAGCATCAAGTACGGGTTCAAAGGGCCGAACCATTCGGTTGTGACGGCCTGTTCGACGGGCGCACATGCGATCGGCGATGCGTCACGGTTGATTCAACACGGTGATGCGGATGTGATGGTTGCGGGCGGCGCGGAAGCGGCGATTTGCAAGATCGGGATTGCAGGGTTCAACGCGTGTAAGGCGCTAAGCACCAAGCGCGCGGATGATCCGAAGGCGGCGAGCCGGCCTTATGATGCGGACCGGGATGGGTTCGTGATGGGCGAAGGCGCCGGGATCGTCGTGTTGGAAGAATACGAGCACGCGAAGGCGCGCGGGGCGAAGATTTACGCGGAAGTGAAGGGCTATGGTCTGTCGGGCGACGCCTATCACATCACTGCCCCGTCCGAGAATGGCGAGGGCGGCGAGCGGTCCATGCGCGCAGCGCTGCGCAATGCGGGGCTGGAGCCGGGCGATATCGATTACATCAATGCGCATGGCACCTCGACAATGGCCGATACGATTGAACTGGGCGCGGTGGAGCGATTGCTGGGCGATGCGGCGAGCAAGGTGACCATGTCCTCGACCAAGTCAGCGACGGGGCACCTGTTGGGCGCGGCGGGGGCGATTGAGGCGATTTTCTCGATCCTTGCGATCCGCGATCAGGTCTGCCCGCCGACGATCAATCTGGACAACCCGGCGGTTGAGACCACGGTGGACCTTGCGCCCAATGCCAAGCGGGAGCGGGAGGTGACGTATGCCCTGTCCAACTCCTTCGGGTTTGGCGGCACCAATGCGAGCGTGATCTTCGGAAAGGTCTGATCCATGTGGCGGCATATCGCTTCGAATGCAGTGACGTTTCTGATTGTGGGCCTGTTCCTGCTGGGCGGTGTGATCTTATGGGGGCGGGGCGAGTATAGCGCCGAGGGGCCGCTGGTCGCGCCCATGTGCTTGCAGGTGGATCGGGGGAGCAATTTTTCCCGTGTGTCCCGTCAGTTGGAAACGGATGGAGCGATTTCGAGCGGGTGGATTTTCCGCTCGGGCGCAGACTATGAGGACAAGACATCGCGGCTGAAGGCGGGCTCTTTTCTGATCGAGCCGGGCACGTCGATGCAGGAGATTGTGGATATCGTCACGCGCGGTGGGGCGAGCACGTGTGGCACGGAAGTGGTGTATCGGATCGGGGTGAACCGGCTGCGGGTGCAGGTGCGCGAGCTTGATCCGGCGACGAACCGCTTTGTCGAGAAGGCGCAGTTTGATGTGGGCGAGGACGCGACTCCGGCCCTGTATGAGCAGGTGAAGTCGGAGGGCGATACGCGCTATCGTATCGCGTTGGCCGAGGGGGTCACGTCCTGGCAAGTGGTCGATTCGATCGCGTCGATGGATGTGCTTGACGGAAGCGTCGCGGATATTCCGCCCGAGGGTGCGTTGGCACCGGACAGCTATGAGGTGCGACCTGGCGACGACCGTGCGGCGCTGGTGACGCGGATGGAAGAGGCGCAGCTTGATCGGATCAGCAGTGTATGGAGCGCACGGAACCCGGACATTCCGCTGGCTTCGCCAGAGGATTTACTGACGCTGGCGTCGATTGTGGAGAAGGAAACCGGGGTGGCAGAGGAGCGGGGACAGGTCGCCTCTGTCTTTGTGAACCGGCTGAATCGAGGGATGCGGTTGCAGACGGACCCGACGGTGATTTATGGCATCACGCGCGGCCAAGGTGTGCTGGGGCGCGGGCTGCGGCGCAGTGAGCTTCGGGCCAGAACGCCTTGGAATACTTATGTAATTGAGGGATTGCCGCCGACACCGATTGCCAATCCCGGCCTCGCTTCGCTTGAAGCGGCGGCCAATCCACCGCAGACGCCATATATCTTCTTTGTGGCCGACGGGACGGGCGGGCATGCCTTTGCTGAGACGCTGGATGAGCACAATGCGAATGTTGCAAAGTGGCGTCAGATCGAGGCAGAGCGGGCGAATTCCAACAACTAGTTTGGTACGGTGAGCCGCACCTTACGGGGGCAGGTAACGCGCGGTGCGTTAGGAAATTATTCATATTTATTAACGTCTTATTTGGCAAAGTTAATCAGAAACTAATTGACAAACCGAACGGTCTTCTGTACAAGTTGTGGCACGCTAGAAGATATGGGCAAACATCCCGGCACCGCGAGGTGGCCGGGTTTTTTCATGTCTCTCGTGCGGGGATTCCTTGAGTTGAAACAACGAGGTACCCCACATGATCCTGACGACTCTAGAGCAAGAGATCGCCACCTATGAGAAGGACCTAAGCAGTCTTTCGACCGAGCTGCGCGCGTTGCGCAGTGATTTGCAGAGCTTTCGCGAAGGAATGCGCGAGGCGGAACAACGAGCAAAATCCGGGGAGGCACCGAGCGGTGTCACAACGACACTGCAACCTGCGGACATTAAGAGGATCAACGGTCTTGTTGATGCCTGCTACAACACGGAGAACCGACTTGAAAAGTGCAAAGCAGAACGCGCCGGAATTGCTCAATGCGGGCATGCCTTTGACCTTGCAGAAGCAAGGGACGCGATTGGGTGCAAGTTGGATCATCTCCGCGCCTGCTACGGCCCAGAAGACGTTCCTGACGGGGCTGAGTGAGGCGGAATCGCGTGCGTTGCCCTATTTGTTCGAGTTCTGGGCGATGCCGCATCAATTGCCGCCAGAGGGTGACTGGCGCTCTTGGGTGATCCTTGGCGGGCGCGGTGCGGGCAAGACCCGCGCCGGGGCCGAATGGGTCCGCACGCAGGTTGAGGGTGCGCGGCCTTTGGATCCGGGCCGGGCGCGCCGGGTGGCGTTGGTCGGCGAGAGCATAGATCAGGTGCGCGATGTAATGGTGTTTGGGGAGAGCGGGATACTTGCCTGCTCTCCTGAGGATCGTCGCCCGGTCTGGGAGGCGACGCGTAAGCGGCTTGTTTGGCCGAACGGGGCGGTGGCGACGCTGCATTCGGCGCATAACTGCGAGGGTTTGCGGGGGCCGCAATTCGACGCGGCTTGGGTGGATGAGTTGGCGAAATGGCCGAAGGCGCAAGTTACATGGGATATGTTGCAGTTCGCTTTGCGTCTGGGGGATGATCCAAGGGTTTGTGTGACGACGACACCGCGCAATGTGGATGTGTTGAAGACGCTTCTGGACAGCCCGTCGACGGTTGTGACCCGTGCCAAGACCGAAGCGAACCGGGCGAATTTGGCAGCGTCTTTCCTCGAAGAGGTGCGGGCGCGGTATGACGGGACGCGGATGGGGCGGCAGGAGCTTGATGGGGTCTTGCTGGCCGATGTTGAGGGCGCGCTTTGGACATCTGAGATGGTGGAGCGTGCGCGGGTGAAAGCAGCGCCGGAATTGGACCGGATCGTGGTGGCGCTGGACCCGGCGGTGAGCAGTGGGGCCTCGGCGGATGAGTGCGGGATTGTCGTGGTCGGGGCTGTTACGCAGGGGCGCAAGGCCGAGTGGCAAGCCTATGTGCTGGCGGATCGGACTGTGAAAGGCGCGCGCCCGCTGGAATGGGCGGAGGCGGCGGTGGCTGCTTTCAGTGACTTTGATGCGGATCGCTTGGTGGCTGAGGTCAATCAGGGCGGGGAGTTGGTCAGGTCCGTGGTCGAGCAGGTGGATGGGAGTGTTCCCTTGACTTCAGTTCACGCGCGGCAGGGCAAGCATGTGCGGGCGGAGCCTGTGGCGGCGCTGTATGAGCAGGGCCGGGTTCACCATGTGGGCGCGTTTGATGCATTGGAGGACCAGATGGTGCAAATGAGTGCCAATGGCTTTCAGGGCAGCGGCAGCCCGGACCGGGTGGATGCGCTGGTCTGGGCGTTGACCGAACTAATTGTTGCGCAGAAAGAAGTGCGCAAGGGGCGACCTTCGGCGCGGGTGATTTGAGGGGTGACTGGGGGGCTTTGCCCCCGCCGCCCTTGTAGGCGACTCCCCCGGAGTATTTTTGGCATAAGGATGAAGGGGGCCGGGTGGCCCCTTTTTTACGTTTGGAAGTTGGTGATGACGGCGGTGCCGGGGGCGGTGGGCCCGTGCATGGCGTGGAGTTCGGCGGAGGCGGTAGAGAGGCCGATTTCGCGGGCGACCATGGGCGAGAGGTCCACCGCGCCGCGGGCGATGAAGTCGAGCAGTTTGGGGTATTTCCAGGACGGCATGCCACGGGTGCCGAAGAACGACAGTTGTTTGAGGTAGATGCCGCGCATGTTGACGGTCATTTTGCCGTCATTGTCTGCTGGCATGCCGACTTGGACGTGGCGGCCAAGGATTTTCAGGCAATCGATTGAAGCGTTCGTGGTCACGTCGATGCCAAGGGCTTCGATGGAGACGTCTGCGCCGCCCCCCGTTATCTCGATGATCGCGTCGGCAGCATTTTCATTGGCTGCGTTGACGGCCGCATCTGCGCCAAGGCTGAGGGCGTGGGTGAGTTTTTCTTCGACGACATCCACCACAACGACGCGCGCGCCGAGCATTTTGGCGAGGAGCATGGCCGAGAGGCCGATGCCGCCCGTGCCGTGGACGGCGACCCATTCGCCGGGCTGGACGGCGGCGCGGTCGGTGAGGGCATGCCATGCAGTTGTGACGCGGCAGCCGAGACCGGCAGCGAGGGCGGAGGACATGGTGTCTGGCAGGGGCACGAGGTTGTGGTCGAAGGGGACGGCGACATATTCGGCGTAAGCGCCGGGCACGCCAAAGCCGGGAACGATCTGGCTGGCGCAGGTGTTCGAAACGCCGGTTTGGCACGCTTCACACGATCCGCAGGCAAGGATGAAGGGGGCGATCAGGGTATCGCCTTTGCGGTACTTCGCTTTCGGGCCTGCTTCGATCACGGTGCCGCAATATTCGTGGCCCATGATGGAGCCGTTTGAGACTTTTGGATGGTGGCCTGTCCAGCCGTGATAGTCGGAGCGGCAGACGCCGCAGGCTGTGGTTTGCAGGACCACGCCGTTTTCCGGGCAGGCCGGGTCGGGCACGGTTTCGATAGAAAGGTCTGCGTTGAACTCTCGGACCACGGCTGCGCGCATGTGGGCTTCCTCCCTTTGTTTATATGAGATTAGGCATGTTTCGGCGCTTGGGGGAAGGTCGAAAATGTGGGGGTGTTGCATGGGCGCGCCGGGCTGCGCGCGGTGGGCTGGGCGCATTTTAATCAACTTCGCAGATAACTGCTTTCAACGAGCGCAGGGCCGGATCGGTTCCGCAGCAATTCAAGGAGCAGTGCATATGGCATTCGACTTTCTTCGCCGGGGACAAAGCAAGGCGGGCGCACCCACCGAGGCCAAGGCCAGCGCGGCGGGCCGTGTGATCGCGTGGCAGAGCAGTGGGCGTGTGGCGTGGAGCCCGCGCGATGCGGTGTCGCTGACGCGGACGGGCTTTTCGGGCAATCCGGTGGGGTTCCGGTCGGTGAAGCTGATTGCGGAAGCGGCCTCGGCTTTGCCTTTGGTGTTGCAAGACAGCGCGCAGCGGTTCGACAGTCACCCGCTTTTGAGCCTGCTGGCCGGGCCGAATGCCGGGCAGGGTCAAGCGGAGTTGATGGAAGCGCTGTTTGGGCAAATGCTGCTGAGCGGGAACGCTTATGTTGAGGCGGTGTGTGGGGAGGGGGCCACGCCGGTCGAGCTGCATGTTCTGCGCTCGGACCGGATGAGCGTGGTCCCCGGCGCCGATGGCTGGCCAGTGGCGTTTGAATATGCCGTTGGCGGGCGCAAGCATCGATTTGATGCGAGCGGAACGCCGGGGCCGATTTGTCATTTGCGCAGTTTCCACCCGCAGGACGACCATTACGGGTTCTCGCCCATGCAGGCGGCGGCGATGGCGCTGGATGTGCACAACGCGGCGAGCCGGTGGAGCAAGGCGCTTTTGGACAATGCGGCGCGGCCTTCGGGGGCGATTGTCTATAAGGGCGAGGACGGTAGCGGGACGCTAAGCCCGGATCAGTTTGAGCGGCTGCGCGATGAGGTGGAAAGCAACCACCAAGGCGCGCGCAATGCCGGGCGGCCGATGCTGTTGGAAGGTGGGCTGGATTGGAAGCCAATGGGCTTTTCGCCCTCGGACATGGAGTTCCAGAAGACCAAGGATGCGGCGGCGCGGGAGATTGCGCTGGCCTTCGGGGTGCCGCCGATGCTGCTGGGGATACAGGGCGATGCGACTTACGCGAATTACCAGGAGGCGAACCGGGCGTTTTATCGGCTGACGGTCTTGCCGCTGGCGAGCCGTGTGGCGGCGACTTTGGGTGCATGGCTGTCGGAATTTGCGGGCGAGCGGCTCGTGTTGAAGCCGGACTTGGATCAGGTGCCCGCGCTGGCGGCAGAGCGGGATGCGCAATGGTCGCGGGTTGCGGGCGCGGATTTCTTAAGCGCGGCAGAGAAGCGGAAGCTGCTGGGCCTTCCAGCATTGGCTGAGGAGGGCGCGGGAGATGAGTGACAAATTCGAATGCGCGCCGGGGCTACGGCTTCAGGCCCATGAGCGGCTGGTCGATGTGCATCAGCGCAATCTGGAGCGGCGGCTCGACAAGATCGAGCAGATGATGGAGCGGCTGGAAAAGCGTTTGTGGCTCACGGTTTACGGGGTTGTCGGCGTGATCTTGTCCCAGGGCATTCAAGGCATTCTGGCGGTGACGCCATGAGCGAGAGAGGTATCGAGATGGATTGGGATCTGGAGCGCAAGTTCGCGCGCTTTGGCGAGACGCTGGTCGTGGAAGGCGGGACCGAGATTGCCGGATATGCCAGCCTGTTCGGGCAGGGCGATCAGGGCGGTGATGTGGTCACGAAAGGCGCATATGCGGCGTCGCTAGCGGTTGCCTCGAAAGACGGGCGCAAGGTGAAGATGCTGTGGCAGCATGATCCGACGCAGCCCATTGGCGTTTGGGACGAGGTGCGTGAGGATGAGAAAGGTCTTTGGGTCAAAGGCCGCATTCTGGAAAGCACTCAGAAGGGCCGCGAGGCGGCGGCGTTGATTGAGGCGGGTGCGCTGGACGGGCTGTCGATCGGCTACCGCACTGTCAAGGCGGGCAAGAATGAGAAGGGCCAACGGCTCTTGACGGAACTGGAGCTTTGGGAGGTGTCGCTTGTCACATTCCCGATGCTGCCCAGTGCGCGGGTTGCGGCCAAGGCGGAGGACCATGGGTCCGATGAGGCTGAGGCAGACCTGATGCGTGAGCTGGCAGCGGCCTTTGACGGGGCGCGCGCAGTATTAGCCGGGTCCTGAGGACCCTCCAACCAACCTGCGAAAGGCAAAATCCATGAGCAGACCCGAGGCGAAAGCCACGGCCGGGGGAGGTTTGTCCCCGGCGCATCAGGCGCGAGACGCCGTGACAGGTTTCCTGTCTGAATTCAGCGGCTTCCGGGCCGAGATCGAAACCAAACTGCAACAGCAAGAAGAGCGAATGACCATGCTGGATCGTAAAACTGCCACCCATGCCCGTCCCCTTTTGGGCGCAGCTACTGACTTTGACGCCCCGCATCAGAAGGCGTTCAACGCCTATGTGCGCACCGGCGATGATGACGGTTTGCGCGGGCTTGATTTTGAAGCGAAGTCCATGTCGACCACGGTGAATTCGGATGGCGGCTATCTGGTCGACCCGCAAACCGCCGAGACGATCAAGTCGACCCTGTCGGGCACCGCGTCGATCCGTGCGATTGCGAATGTGGTGAATGTTGAGGCGACGTCTTACGACGTGCTGATCGATCACACCGATCTGGCCGCTGGCTGGGCGACGGAGACCGGCACTACGGCTGAGACCGACACGCCGCAGATCGACCGCATCACCATCCCGCTGCATGAGCTGTCCGCGCTGCCGAAAGCGTCGCAGCGTCTGCTGGATGACAGCGCGTTTGATATCGAAGGCTGGCTGGCACAGCGGATTGCGGACAAGTTTGCCCGCTCGGAAGCGGCGGCCTTTGTGTCTGGAGACGGTGTGGACAAGCCGAAGGGCTTCCTGAGCCACACGATTGTGGACAACGATTCCTGGGCCTGGGGCAGCATCGGTTCTGTCACGTCTGGCAGCGACGCGAATGTGACGCCGGACAGCATTGTGGAAGTGGTCTATGCGCTTGGGTCTGAGTACCGTGCGAACGCGGCGTTCGTGATGAACTCCAAGACTGTTGCGCAGGTGCGTCGTCTGAAAGATGGCGATGGCCGGTTCCTGTGGTCTGACAACTTCGCAGCAGGTGAGCCAGCGCAGTTGATGGGCTATCCGGTGCTGATTTCCGAAGATATGCCAGACCCGGATTCCGACGCCCATGCGATTGCCTTTGGTGATTTTGCTGCGGGCTACACGGTTGCCGAGCGTCCGGACCTGCGCGTGCTGCGCGATCCGTTCAGCGCCAAACCGCATGTGCTGTTCTATGCAACCAAGCGCGTGGGCGGTGACGTGAGCGACTTTTCTGCGATCAAACTGCTGACGCTGAGCGCGTAAATCGAACGGTGAGGGGGGTCCTCTGGGTGGGCCTGCCGAACCTTGGGTGCGCGCCGCGAGCCTGCGCGTTGTCTAGCTGCTCCCTCCGTCCGAGCAATGCGGAGGTGGCGCGCGCCCAACCCCTTTCTGACCAAACGGGCCGTCCTCGGAGAATAGAGACATGATGTTGATCGAAGAAACCACCTTACCGGACAATAGCTTGCCTGTGGAAGAGTTCCGGGCGCATCTGAGGCTGGGGACCGGATTTGGGGATGACAGCCTGCAAGATGCGGTGCTGACGAGTTTTCTGCGCGCCGCGCTGGCGGCGATTGAGGTGCGCACCGGGAAGGTTCTGCTGGAGCGGGGCTTTCTGTGGTCGCTGACCAAGTGGCATGGGGTCGACAAGCAGGCGCTGCCTGTGGCGCCGGTCACGGCTTTGACGCAGATCAGCATGGTGCCGCGTGTCGGCACATCGACGAATGTGGATTTGGAAAAGGTCCGGCTGGAGAGCAACACGGTCGAGGCCAGAATCATTGCGCAGGGCAACCTGCTTCCTGTGATCCCGAGCCCCGGTTCCGTGGATATTCGGTTCACTGCCGGATGGGGCCCGAACTGGGGTGATCTGCCGTCCGATCTGGCGCAGGCGGTGCTTTTGCTCGCCGCGCATTACTATGAATTCCGTAGTGAAACCTCGCTGAGTGAGGGCTGTATGCCGTTTGGCGTGTCCAGCCTGATTGAGCGCTACAAGACGCGCCGGATTGGGTTTGGGGGCGGCAAATGAGCGGGGTTCCTCAACTCAACCGTCGCCTGACATTGGAGGCCCCTGCGGCCATTGATGACGGTGCGGGCGGGTACGAGCCGGTCTGGACGGTGCTGGGCGTGCTTTGGGCGCAGGTCGCGCCGCGCGGTGGGGCTGAGCGGCGCGGGCATAACCGGCCCGGATCGCGGACGCGATACAAGATCACGGTGCGCGCGGCGCCCGTGGGCGCGTTGGATCGCCCCCGGCCCGAGCAGCGGTTCCGCGATGGGCAACGGGTGTTTGAGATCACGGCTGTGACCGAGATGGATGCGCAGGGTCTTTATCTGACCTGCCACGCGGAAGAGGAGGTGATGGCATGAGCTATGCCCAGTCCGCAGCGCTGCAAGAGGCGGTCTATACCGCACTGAACGCGGTGAGTGTGCCGGTCTATGACGCGGTGCCTGCCGGTGCGTTGCCGCCGCTGTACGTGAGCCTTGGGGCAGAGACGGCGCTCGATGCGTCGGATCAGACGGGACAGGCGGCGGTGCATCGTTTCACGGTCTCGATCCTGTCGGAGAATTCGAGTTTTCACAAGGCAAAGACTATCGCGGCTGAGGTTTGCGACGCGCTGATTGATGCGGAGTTGAGCTTGAGCCGGGGGCGGCTGGTGTCGCTCACCTTCAACCGGGCGCGAGCCATTCGCATTCGGCAAGGCGCAGGGCGACAGATTGATCTGCGGTTCCGGGCGCGGGTCGACGACCTTTAACCGATTGAAACTATTCGAAACACTTGAGAAGAACGGAGTGATCCTATGGGCGCACAAAACGGGAAAGACCTGCTGATTAAGGTTGATATGGATGGGACCGGGGCGTTTTCGACGCTGGCGGGCCTGCGCGCTACGCGCATTAGCTTCAACGCGGAGCAGGTGGATGTGACCTCGCTGGAAAGTGCCGGGGGCTGGCGTGAACTCTTGGCAGGCGCGGGTGTCCGTTCGGCCAATATCAGCGGCTCGGGCGTGTTCAAGGATGATGCGACCGATGCGCGTGCGCGGCAGTTGTTCTTTGACGGCGAGACGCCGGATTTCCAGGTGATCGTGCCCGATTTCGGGACCGTGCAGGGCGCGTTTCAAGTGACCTCACTGGAATATTCGGGCAGCCATAATGGCGAAGCGACTTATGAGCTTTCGCTGGCCTCAGCGGGTGCGCTGAGCTTCACCGCAGGCTGATCCGATGACCAATCCATGGAGGGGCGAAGTCGCGTTGGAGGTTGATGGGCAGCAGTATGATCTGCGCCTGTCGCTCGGCGCGCTCGCGGAGTTGGAAGCGGCGCTTGACGCGGGATCGTTGGTGGAGCTCGTGCAGCGGTTTGAGAGCGGCGCCTATCGCAGCGCGGATGTGTTGGCGGTACTGCGGGCCGGGTTTTGCGGGCAAGAGGTGCCGGATCTGGTGCATGGCGCGATTGAAGGCGGGCCGATGCGGGCGGCGCAGGTGGCGGCGCAGCTATTGGTGCGAGCCTTCACGCTGCCGAGCGCATGAGTGGGTTTGATTGGCCTGCGTTGATGCGGGCCGGGATGGTCGGATTGCGTTTGGAGCCTGCGCGGTTCTGGGACCTGACGCCGGCGGAGTTGAAGCTGATGCTGGGAGTTGAGGGCGCAGGGGCGCCGCTTCGGCGGGATGGGCTTGAGGCGTTGATGGTGGCCTATCCCGATACTTCGGAAGGAGATGAGACATGAGTGATTACAGCGAGATAGACCAGCTTGAGGTGTCAGCCGACGGGTTGGCGGATAGCCTTGGCGGCGCGAGCACGATGATGTCCAGCTTCGATACGGAGCTCAAGCGGATGCAATCGACGCTGAGCACGACCGGCGCGGATATGGCGGCGTTGGAGCGGGGCATGTCGCGCGGGCTGCGCAAGGCGTTTGATGGCGTGGTGTTCGATGGGATGAAGCTGTCGGACGCGCTCGATACCGTGGCGCAGTCGATGATCAACACCGCATACAATGCGGCGATCAAACCGGTAACCAACCATTTTGGTGGCGTACTGGCGCAGGGTGTTGGTGGCTTCATGGAGAAGCTGTTTCCGTTTGCGGATGGCGGGGCGTTCACCTCAGGCAAGGTGACACCGTTTGCCACCGGCGGGGTCGTTTCATCGCCTACCTATTTCCCGATGCGTGGGGGCACCGGGCTAATGGGAGAGGCGGGGCCGGAGGCGATTATGCCGCTAACGCGCGGCGCAGATGGCAAGCTGGGGGTTCGCAGTGCGGGGGGCGGTGGGTCACCGACCATTGTGATGAATATCAGCACGCCGGATGCGCAAAGCTTCCAACGCTCGCGCGGGCAGATCGCGGCGCAGATGAGCCGCGCGCTCGGCCACGGGCAACGCAACAGATAAGCGGAGGGAATCCAGATGAGTTTCCATGAGGTTCAATTTCCCACCTCGCTGAGCTTCGGCTCGGTCGGTGGACCAGAGCGGCGCACGGATGTGGTCACGCTCGCCAATGGGTTCGAAGAGCGCAACAGTCCGTGGCAGCATTCCAAGCGGCGCTATGATGCCGGGTTCGGGATGCGCTCGCTAGAAGATGTGGAGGCGTTGATTGCCTTTTTCGAGGCGCGGCGCGGGCAGATGTATGGGTTCCGATGGAAGGACTGGTCGGATTTCAAATCGGCGCGGGCCTCGGATGCACCGGCGATCACGGATCAGGCGATTGCTGTGGCCGATGGGGCGACGCGCGATTTTGATTTGGTGAAGACCTATACGTCGGGCGCGTTCAGCTATGTACGACCTATTCGCAAACCGGTTGTCGGGTCTGTGGTTGTTGGTGTCGATGGTGTCGCCTTGGCTGAGGGCAGTGAGTTTACCGTGGATCAGACGAGTGGGGTGATCTCACTCGCTTCTGCGCCTGCGCCGAATGCGCAGGTGACGGCGGGGTTCGAGTTTGACGTTCCGGTGCGGTTTGACACGGACCAAATTCAAACGTCCGTCGCCAGTTTTAAGGCCGGGCAAGTGCCCAATGTGCCGATCATCGAGGTGCGGGTATGACCGGGATTTCGGCGCAGATGCAGGCGCATTTGGCGGGCGGGGTGACGACGCTGTGCCGGGCCTGGGCGATCACGCGGCGGGATGGGACCGTCTTTGGGTTCACCGATCACGACATACCGTTGGAATTTGAGGGTGTTGCGTTCAAGGCGGAGACCGGACTGACGGCCACAGCTTTGTCGCAGAGCACCGGTTTGTCGGTCGATAACGCGGATGCCGTGGGCGCGCTAAGCGATGCGTCGGTGACGGATGCGGACATAGAAGCTGGGCGATTTGATGGGGCGCAAGTGCGCGCGTGGCTGGTAAATTGGGCGGATGTGGACCAGCGCTGGCTGCAGTTTCGCGGCTCGCTCGGGGAACTGCGCCGGGCGGGCGGTGCATTCACCGCGGAGTTGCGGGGACTGACGGATGCGCTCAATCAGCCAATTGGGCGCGTGTTTCAGAAGCCGTGTACGGCGGTGCTTGGCGATGGGAATTGCAAGGCTGACTTGACCGCCGAGGGGATGCGGATTGAGTTGCAGGTGCAGCAGGTCGAGGACGCGCGGGTCTTTATCTGGGGCGCGCTGCCGGGCTTTGCGGCGGATTGGTTCGCGCGGGGGCGGCTGGATGTGCTGGATGGGCCGGGTGCTGGGCTTTGGGGCAGCATCAAGCGTGATCAGGTAAGCACAGCGGCGCGGCGGATTGAGCTGTGGGAGCCATTGCGGGCGGTTCTGACGCCGGGGGTCACGGTGCGGCTGACAGCGGGCTGCGACAAGCGCATGGAGACCTGCAAGGTGAAGTTTGGCAATTTGCTGAACTTTCAGGGGTTTCCGGATTTGCCCAGTGAGGATTGGTTGGTTGCGGTGCCAAAGAAAACCAACGTTAACTCCGGGGGATCGCGACGGTGAGGGCCGAGTTTGTGACCGCTGCGCGCGGCTGGATCGGCACGCCCTACGTGCATCAGCAATCGCTGAAGGGTGCGGGGTGTGACTGTCTTGGCCTGCTGCGCGGTGTCTGGCGCGAGGTGCTTGGCGCGGAGCCGGAGGCGGTGCCGTCCTATTCGCGCGATTGGTCAGAGCCGCAGGGCGAGGAGCATCTGTGGCAAGCCGCGTTGCGGCATATGGTGGCCAAGGATCGCGAGGATGCGGCACCGGGGGATTTGCTGTTGTTCCGGATGCGCGAGCGGTCGGTCGCGAAGCATTTGGGCGTTCAAGGTGAGATCGGCAACGCGCCGACATTTATCCACGCCTATTCCGGCCATGGGGTCGTTGAAAATGCGCTGAGCCAGCCGTGGCAGCGGCGGGTTGTCGCGCGGTTCGAATTTCCGAAAGGGGTCAAGTGATGGCGACCATTCTTCTCTCGGCGGCTGGGGCCGCGATTGGCAGCGGAATTGGCGGGACAGTCGCGGGGCTGTCCACGGCGGTTATTGGCCGGGCTGTGGGGGCGACGCTGGGCAAGGTGATTGACCAGAAGCTGATGGGGACCGGGGCCGACGCGGTCGAAACGGGCCGTGTCGATCGGTTCCGTATCACGCAATCGGGCGAGGGCAACCCTGTCTCACAACTGTATGGACGGATGCGGGTTGGCGGCCACGTGATCTGGGCGTCGGATTTCTCGGAGACCCGCTCGACCAGTGGCGGTGGTGGCGGCAAGGGCCGTCCAAAGCAGCCGCAGGTGACGAGCTATAGTTACTCTGTTTCGCTGGCGGTTGCCTTGTGCGAAGGGGTCATCACGCGGGTCAGCCGGGTTTGGGCGGATGGCGAAGAAGTGTCGCTGCGCGATTTGAATATGGAGGTCTACCACGGGACGCCGAACCAGTTGCCGGATCCCACGATTGAGACCATTGAAGGTATTGGAAATGTGCCAGCCTATCGCGGCACGGCCTATGTTGTGTTTGAAAACCTGTCGCTGGAGCAATTCGGCAACCGCATCCCCCAGTTTTCCTTCGAAGTGGCGCGACCCGGTCAGGTGCAGGCGGCGGAAGGCGGTGATGTGGGGCAGGCCATTGAGGCGGTCGCGATTATGCCGGGAACGGGGGAGTATACGCTGGCGACTACGCCTGTGCATTACTCGGACGGGCCCGGGCACCGGTGGAGTGCGAATGTAAACACCCCGGCGGGCGTTACGGATTTTTCGCAATCGCTCAAGGCGTTGCAGGACGATCTGCCGAATTCTCAGGCCGGGTCATTGATCGTCAGTTGGTTTGGCGGCGATCTGCGCTGCGGTCAGTGTCAGATCAAGCCGAAGATGGAGAAGCGTCAGTACGAAGGCGAGAACATGCCTTGGCGCGTGGCGGGTCTGACTCGGGAAACGGCTGACGAGTTGGCGCATGTGGACGGCAATCCGATCTACGGAGGCACGCCAACGGACCAGTCGGTGATCGAAGCTATTCAAGGCCTGCAGGACGCTGGGCAGGCCGTAATGTTCTACCCGTTCATCTTGATGGACCAGCAAGAGGGCAATGGGCTACCGGACCCTTATGGCGCGAGCGAGCAGGCCAAACTGCCCTGGCGCGGGCGGATCACGCTCGACATCGCTCCGGGCGTGCCGGGGAGTGCGGACGGGACGGCTGCGGTTGATGCCGATGTTGATGCGTTTTTTGGCTCTGCGAGCGCGAGTGATTTTTCGGTCTCTGGTGAGACCGTCAGCTATACGGGTACAGCAACGGATTGGGGCTTCGCACGGTTCATTTTGCACAACGCGGCGCTGTGCAAGGCGGCGGGCGGCGTGGACTCGTTCTGCATCGGCTCAGAGATGCGCGGGATGACGCAGGTGCGCGGGGCTGGAAACAGTTTCCCGTTTGTGCAGAAGCTGATCCAATTGGCAGCAGATGTACGCGCGATCCTCGGGACCGGGACCAAGATTGGCTATGCGGCAGATTGGAGTGAATACTTTGGTTATACGCCGCAAGATGGCAGCGGGGATCGGTTCTTTCATCTCGATCCGCTTTGGGCGGACAGCAATATCGATTTCATCGGGATCGACAATTACATGCCGCTTTCGGATTGGCGCGATGGAACGGATCATGCAGATGCGGTTGCCGGGGCCGCGTCGATCTATGATCTGGACTACCTGCGCGCCAATGTGGCGGGCGGTGAGGGGTATGATTGGTACTATGCCAGCGAGGCCGACCGCGACGCGCAAATCCGTACTCCGATCACTGATCACGCGCATAATGAGCCGTGGATTTGGCGCTATAAAGACATTCGCAACTGGTGGGAGAACAGCCATTTCGAGCGGATCGGTGGTGTACGGCAAGCGCAGCCGACGGGGTGGGTGCCTCGGTCCAAGCCGGTGTGGTTTAGCGAATACGGCTGTGCTGCGATTGATAAAGGGACGAACCAGCCCAACAAGTTCTTCGACGAGAAGTCGAGCGAAAGCGCTTACCCGGTCTATTCCAGCGGGGCGCGCGATGATCTGATGCAGATGCAATATCTGCTGGCGATGACGTCCTATTGGAAGGATGAGGCGAATAATCCTGTCTCTTCGGTCTATGGCGGACAGATGGTGGATATGAGCCGGGCCTTCGTCTGGGCCTGGGATGCGCGACCTTATCCGTTCTTCCCCAACAACACGCTGCAATGGAGCGATGGGGCCAATTACGCGCGCGGGCATTGGATTTCCGGGCGCGCGTCGGGGCGGCCCTTGGCGTCGGTGGTTGAGGAAGTGTGCTTGCGGGCCGGGGTCGAGGCGATCGATGCAACCGGGCTTTATGGCTATGTGCGCGGCTATACCGTGGATGCGGTCAGTTCGGGCCGCGCGGCGTTGCAGCCTTTGATGCTGCGCTATGGTTTCGACGCGGTAGAGCGGGACGGCGTGCTGAAGTTTGTCATGCGCGGGGATGTGGACGCAACTGCGCTGGACCCGGCTTGGTTGGCGCGTGCAGATGATATTGATGGGCTGGTCGAGCAGGGTCGTGACCCGGATTTGGAAGTCTCGGGCCGGATGCGCCTGCAATTCGTGCAGGCTGATGGCGACTATGCGCCGCTGGCCGAAGAGGCCGTGCTACCCGACGAGGCAACGCATGGGGTGGCGACTTCGGAGGTGCCTCTGGCGCTGACGCGGGCGGAAGGGCGGCAGACGGTAGAGCGGTGGTTGGCCGAAGCGCGGATCGCGCGGGACCGGGTGCGCTTTGCCTTGCCGCCGTCGAACTTCGCGCTGGGCGCGGGGGATGTGGTCAGCTTGCCGGATGAGGCGGGTGAGGGCGCAGTACGCTTCCGCATCGACCGGGTGGAGCAGGGATCGCTGCAAATCATCGAAGGCGTTCGGATTGAGCCGACGGTTTATGAGGCGGCTGATATGGTTGAAGATCAGCCGAGCGTCGCGCCCTTCGTGCCTCCGGTGCCGGTGACGCCGCTGTTTCTGGATTTGCCGCTGCTAACCGGGGATGAGACTCCGCACGCGCCCTATATTGCCGCGATGGCGGCGCCATGGCCGGGAGATGTGGCTGTTTACGCGGCTCCTGTGGACAACAATTATGCCCTAAATTCGGTGCTTGATGCACGTGCGGTTGCGGGCGTGACGCAAAATACGTTGGCCCGCGCACCTCACGGGGTGTGGGACGACGGGCCGGGGCTGGATGTGCGGATTACGTCGGGCATTCTGGAAGGTGTGTCGCCGCAAGAAGTGCTGGCGGGGGCGAACTTGGCTGCGATTGGGGATGGCTCGCCGGGGAACTGGGAACTCTTTCAGTTCACCGGGGCGGAACTGGTGGCTCCGGCGACCTATCGGCTGACGGGTCGGCTGCGGGGGCAGCTTGGAACGGATGCGCTGATGCCTGATGAATGGCCGGAAGGGTCGTGGTTTGTGCTGCTTGATGGCGGGCCGCAGCAGATCAATGTCTCGTCCAATCAACGGCAGATCAGCCAACATTACCGCATCGGTCCAGCCAAGCGCAGTTATGAAGATGTTAGCTACACCCATATGGAATCAGCGTTTGATGGCAACGGGTTGCGGCCATACTCTCCGGCGCATTTGCGCGTTGGGCAAGGCGTTGCCGGGTTGGACGTGTCATGGACCCGGCGTACGCGCATTGATGGCGATATGTGGCCAGGTGAGGTGCCCTTGGGCGAGGACGCGGAGGTGTATCTGGTCGAGGTAAGAAGTCCATCTGGCGTGCTGCGCTCCGAAAAGGTGACTGCACCGGAATGGACGTATACCCCGGCCATGCAGGCGCAGGATGCTGCGACAGGAGCCGTGACCATTGCGGTTGCGCAAGTCTCCGCTCGGTTCGGTCCGGGGCTTTATGCGATGCAAGAGGTGATCCTGACATGATGCGGCCAACACATTCTGACGCGATTGCTCTGGCGCGATTCCTTTATGCGCAACCACAAAGCCTCAGGTCACTACTATGTGCATCTGCATTGCACGAAGCCGAGACGGCCTCAGCGTATCGCCGCCGCACGGGGCAGGTGCATCCGGTTTGGGGAGATGGCACGCTGGCTGGCTGGGTTGGACAACGTGGGCCGCTGACGCGGGCGGAGCCTGGATTGGATGATCCGTCTTATGCGGCTTGCTTGGCTTGCGTGTTGCAAGGCATCAGCCAGCCTGAGACTTCCAGCCTGAAATCAGTGGCTTAGCCACTTGCACATGACACACAACGCGTTGCGGCGAGGTCCAAACGCAACCGGCCCTCCGGGATCGCCTCGCCGCAATCTTCGCAATACCCATACTCCCCACTTTCCATAAGCCCCAGCGCGGCCAAGAGCCGCCTTCGCTCGGCATCACGCCGGGCTTGCTGCGCTTTGGACATGGCTTGGTTCTGCAAAGCGTCCATCCGGCTGAGCCGCCCGACCGCCTGTTGATCCAGCGTGACCACCTGCTGACCTGTCTGCCCTAACGCATCTTCGCGCGCGATCTCAGCCAATCGCGCTTCAATCAGCGCGCGAAATTCTGCAACTTTAGTCTCATTCATTCCCGAGATGCCCCACATAAGGGTTTTGCATTTGGGCAATCGTGCCTAACTGGAGTATCCAAAGCGCAGAAAAGGATGCAAGCACATGGCCCAGCCAAAACATACCCTCGCCGCTGTTGACCCGCTTTGGGACCGTATCACCGAAGAAGCCCGTCAGATCATTGTTGACGAGCCGCTGATGGGCGGGCTGGTGCATGCGTGCGTCTTGCACCACAAAACGGTCGACCGGGCGCTGAGTTACCGGATCGCTGCCAAGCTTGCGTCGAATGAGATGTCGATGGTCGTTGTGCGGGAGATTGTCGAAACGGCTTACGAAGACGCCCCTGAACTGCTGGAAGCGGCCCGCGCCGATCTGGCCGCGGTGTTTGAGCGCGACCCGGCCTGCCACAGGCTGGTGCAACCGATCCTGTACTTCAAGGGCTATCAAGCGGTGCAGAGCTATCGCGTCTCGCATTGGCTGTGGCAGACAGGGCAGCGTGATCTGGCTTACTTCTTCCAGATGCGGATTTCCGAGATTTACGGCGTCGACATCCACCCGGGCGCGCGTGTTGGCAAAGGCATCATGATTGACCACGCCCATTCCATCGTGATTGGCGAGACGGCTGTGGTGGGCGACAATGTTTCTATGCTGCACTCGGTTACGCTGGGGGGCACGGGTAAGGAAGAAGAGGACCGGCATCCCAAGATCGGTGATGGCGTCCTGATCGGGGCCGGGGCCAAAGTGCTTGGGAATATCAAGATTGGTCAATGCAGCCGGATTGCGGCTGGCTCTGTGGTGCTGGAAGAGGTGCCGCCGATGACAACCGTTGCGGGTATCCCTGCGCGGATCGTCGGAGAGGCGGGCTGTCCGCAGCCGGCGGTGTCGATGAACCACATGCTTGGGAAAGATCACGGGGTGACGGGGTAACCTGCGCCACGGCTCAGACCCAAAGACTAACATTTGCAAACAATCCAGGGCGGTGCTTACCAGAGCGCCGCCCTTTTTGTACCGATCGAGCAAATTCCCGCACAGCTTGTATCTACCAAAGCGCGAAATTCGTGCTATACTGGTGGAATTCATTACTCAATTTTTCGGAGAAGTTATTATGCCCCCACCAAAGGACTCCAAAGGCGTTAAGGTCAAGGAATTGGACAAGCAGCTCACAAAGTTATGCAGCAATGTCGACAAAGAAGTGAAGGCCAAGAAAGTCAGCAAGAAAGTCGCTGAAGAAATCAAAAAGGTGAGCCGGAAGGCCACCAAACAGGCGCTGCAAAAATGCAAGAGTATGGCGGACAAAGACGGATATGTTGATCCCAAAGAGCTTGGGCCTGCCATGAAAAAAGCGTCGCTGTTCAGTTTCAAATTGAAGTTGGAGGAAGAAGACTTCAGCGAGTTCATGGAGCGGCCCAACATCAAGCTGAAGATCGATACCAGTTTTAAGCTGGACGACGGAACAAAGCTGTTTCTGGAAGTCTCACCTTTAAAATTTGTCCCCAAAAACAATGAAATCAAGTTTGCGCCCGGTTTCATTCTAGGCGTTCGCGGGACGTTCTGATC